>JBEAZL010000101.1:0-2910 GCA_041170085.1 Bacteroidota bacterium | reverse complement strand
GTGCGAAAGAATGCAGGTTTAATGGAATACGTTGCTTCCATTTCACACGTTTTCTTCTATGGAGCGGGTAGCAGTACAGAACAGATGTGTGCTATTGTGCGGGGTGGACTGTCGAAGGTTTTTACCAGCGCAGACATCATGGTAGATCATGATCTGGTCGGATGTGCCTATGCCACTTACGACGGTGAGCCATGTGTTTCATGTATTCTTGGTACAGGTTCAAACTCCTGTTATTTCGATGGCGAGAAGATTTATGAGGAGGTTCCTTCTCTGGCCTATATTCTCGGAGACGAAGCCAGTGGAAGTTACTTTGGCAAGATTCTGTTGCGTGAATATTTCTACAAGAAATTGCCTCCGGATTTGAAGAAATCATTTGATGACCGTTTCAAGGTTACCAAGGATGATATCATCAATAAAATTTACCGCGAACCAAACGCCAATGTTTTTCTGGCAAGCTTCACCCGTTTTATCGGTGAACACGTGGCACATCCGCACGTTCATGAGTGGATAGTGAAGGGTATGACTGAATTCATGGATATTCACGTTAAATGTTATTCGAACTGGGATAAGGTTCCTGTGCATTTTGTGGGTTCTGTCTCTCATTATTTTCAGTCCGGACTTCTGGAAGCGGCCGAAAATCTCGGAATTCGCATCGGACGCATCATCCGCAAACCCATTGACGGACTTGTTGATTACCACGTGAAATACAAGCTCCCTGTTTTAACAGAGAAATGATATGAGCCATATAGCCCTCATTGCTCACGACCGCATGAAACCGGTCCTCACCGAATTTCTGCGTCAACGCAAAGATTGGCTTTGGGGACGGAATTTTGTGGCAACAGGACTCACGGCTGATTTTCTTGAGCATGGCCTTGATCTGAATGTGAATCATCTTCAGCCCGGTCGTTCGGGAGGTTTCGTTCAGCTCACTGAAATGGCTGCAAAAGGCGATCTCAGTCTGGTTCTCTTTTTCAGAGATCCTGAAATTGAACAGGACTATGAGTCTGAAGTCTCAGGTTTCGTCAAGACCTGTATCAGAGAAAACATCCCGCTTGCCTCCAATCCCGCCAGTGCGGAGTTACTTATTGTCGGGCTAATCAAGATGGAGGCATCCCGTAAATCTTAATCAGCATTTTCTTTTATGGTTATCAAAGCTTGTCTGTTTGACCTTGATGGTGTTATCGTCGATACGGCGAAGTATCATTTTATGGCCTGGCATCGTTTGGCCGATAAGATGGCTATTCCTTTCACTGAGGCACAAAATGAACAGCTCAAAGGTGTAAGCAGGGTAGATTCACTGGAGAAGTTGCTGTCCTGGGGTGGAATCGTACTCGATAACCTGAAGAAGATGGAACTGCTTGAGCTGAAGAATCAGTGGTACCTCAATTATGTGGAAAATATGCCTGCTGATGAGATCCTTCCGGGTGTGAAGGAATTCCTCACAGAGTTGCGCGATAACGATATACGTGTAGGTCTGGGTTCTTCCAGCAAGAACGCTCCGCTGATACTCGATAAACTCGGAATCACTTCTTTGTTTGATACCGTTGTCGATGGCAACAGGGTGCATTTTTCAAAACCTCACCCCGAGGTATTCCTGCGCGGAGCGAGAGATCTCGGAGTGAAACCTGAGGAGACTGTGGTATTTGAGGATGCTTTGAGTGGAGTAGAAGCCGCACTTGCCGGCAATTTCAGGTGTATCGGAATAGGAGAGCCAAATGTTCTGAATAAGGCTCATGCGGTGATTCCCGCTCTGGATGGAATGTCCGTAGCGCGGATGAAAGAATTGCTCGGATAACCCTATCGGGTGAGTACGATATGTCCCTCTGCTTCGTGAGGGAACGACAACAGGTCATCGAATGAGATGATATACTGATACACCCCGTCTTCGGCGAAATGATCACCTCCGCGAACATTACCACGCCATGGAATGGATGGGTCGTCAGATTCGAAAACGATACTTCCCCACCTGTCGAAAATCTTAACATGATAATTGGTCACACCGGTATACACCGGCTGCCACACTTCGTTGATTCCATCGCCGTTGGGCGTAAATGAGTTGGGCACCCAGAACAGGTGACCGTTGATATACACATAACCAATTGCAGAGGCTACACAACCAAATTCATTGGTCACGATTTGCTCAATGTACTGCTCGCCGGCCTGTGTCCAGGTATGGGTAAAGTCCCACTGATCACTGAATCCGCCGTCGCTGGTGAAGTATGTTACACCCGTTGCATTCTGGGCATCTCCCGTTACCTGAACAACAGGATTCAGAATATCCACCATTCCCGGTTCAACGAGGAAACCTGGTATGGGTAAAGGATTCACTCGTATGGTATCAGAATATGTCAGGGTGAGGGTCTGGATACAACCGTAACTCGTATTGATGGTGAGAGTTACATCGTAGATACCAGGTGTATCGTAATAGTGAACGGGATTCTGGGCATTGCTGGTGCTGCCGTCGCCGAAATTCCAATTGTATCCGATAGTTGTTTCTGCAGTCGATAAATCAGTAAAGCCTACGGTTAGCAACGGACAGCCTTGTGGATTTTCAATTTCAAAACCTATGGTCGGATTTTCTACTACCCAAACAGAATCGGTATATGTTTCCACACAACCGTTTTCAGCAATAGTCAGGCTCACACCAAATGTTCCGGGTTGTGTGAAATGCACACCTGACGGACTCACAGCAACAGATGCAGAAGGAATAGCAGATTGAAAAGTCCAGTCATATTGAGCATCCGGCGTTGAAGCTCCCTCTCCCTGGAAAGAAAAACTATTGCCATCCATACACTGGGGCCCGGGAGTTTCAAAGAAAGGTTCAAGAAGCCCGTATATCTCAAACGGAAGGCTCATTTCATCAGGGCAATTCAGGTCGGAAAACACAGTGAGGTTTACCACATACACGCC
>JBEAZL010000100.1:0-4407 GCA_041170085.1 Bacteroidota bacterium | reverse complement strand
CACCTGAAAGGCTTGAGGCTCTGGTATAAGTTCTTCTTCTTCTTCAAGCTCTTCTGCATCCTCCTCCGGTTCTTCAACCTCCTCTTCTGCCTCCGTCACTTCGGGCTCTTCCTCAGGAAAGTGTTGTACGGTAATGGTGGTCGGTTCGGGCTCGCGCATGGTGTTGGTACCTGTGGGTGGTTCGGCGACAGCCGGAGCAGGTGCCGCGGCAGCTACAGGCTCCTCATCCCATTCATCTTTTTCAGGCGTGATCAGGCTTGAGCTCTTCTTGCCAAGATCCCACAATCTCGCCCAGAAAGCCTCGACATGATGGTTGAAGTTGAAGATCAGATAGGCACCCAGCACGAAAATCAATGTCAGCAGGGTACCCGTCCACCCGAGGGTGTAGGTCATCCATTCCGTGGCAAAATGTCCGTATGTACCCACCAGGTTCTGGTTGCAGGTAATATCGATTACCCGCTCATAGGCATCTACGCGGTGGTGAAACATGAAGCCGATCAGCAGCGGGAAATACAGCATGCCGAGAACGGAGAGGCGCACCGATTTGAAATAGGGAAGGATGTTCCTGTTCAGCCATACACGGATACCGGTGAGAAATAGCAGGAAGGCGATGAAAAGCGCACCGATACCGACATAGCGGTTCATGAAGAAGTAGGAGGCATGGGCTCCGACCTTGCCCATCACATTTCGGTACGGTTCGCGCTGGGAAAGCACGGTATCACCGTCTGTGGCCACAATAAGCCTCAGGTCGTGATTGGCAGAAAAGAGGTAGGAAACAAATGAAACAAAGAGAAACAATGAGATAACCACCAGCAGGATGCCGGTAATCTTCCGCACCCTTTTGTCGGCCATGAATCCCCGGATTCCTCCTTTCTCCTCATAGTCGGCTTCGGCTTTACGGCTTTTGCGCGAGGGCTTCTTCGGTTCTTCTGCAGGTTCTTCCTGTGGGGTATTTTTGATGGTATTCCTTGCCACGGATGGATAAAATCAGGTTGGTTTCTGCCTCTGAAGCCTTCTCAGGGCCACAATGAGGGCAGGTTCAAAAGTAAATTCGCAATCAGGGCAACGGTCTGAGCCCTTGTGGTATTATGAACAAGGTGTTGCTCATCCGTTTTATCGCACTCCAGGGAGCCTCGCAAGCACGGGGCTATTCTTATCGACTGAAATTCATTATCTTAGCCTGAAATTGCCAAAACTCAGAATATCGGTGGAATTTTCATTGCCCAATCCGAAAAACGTAGTAAATTCGCACCCCATTTAAAGAAGTAATACGATGGCGAAGAAAGGAAACAGGGTTCAGGTGATTCTCGAGTGTACCGAGCATAAAGCTTCAGGTTTGCCCGGGACAAGCCGTTATGTAACCACCAAGAACAGGAAGAACACTCCTGATCGCATTGAGAAGAAGAAATACAATCCGATTCTGAAGAAGAAGACGGTTCACAAAGAAATCAAGTAAGAAAACAGAAATTCCGAATAGGCCATGGCAAAGAAGGTAGTTGCAACCCTGCAGACCGGTAGTGGTAAGAACCACACCAAGGTTATCAAGATGGTAAAGTCACCAAAGACCGGTGCTTACACATTCAAGGAAGAAATCGTTCACAACGACGACATCCAGGCGTGGTTTGCCAAGAGCTGATCACTCTGAAAAGACATATTTAGGGTAAAGGCTTTTTCCACGCGGAGAAAGCCTTTATCGTTTACAAGAAGACCGTGTTTTCGAAAAGAAACCAGAGTCATGAATTTTTTTAAACGACTATTTTCATCCGAGAAGAAGGAGAGCCTCAACCAGGGTCTCGAAAAGACCCGCGAGGGATTCTTCTCCAAGATCACGCGCGCCATCGCCGGTAAAAGCCGCGTCGATGAAGAGGTTCTCGATAACCTCGAGGAAATCCTGATCAGCAGCGATGTGGGTGTGGAAACCACCGTGAAAATCATCCGCCGCATCGAGGAGCGTGTTTCTAAAGACAAATACCTCGGTACATCTGAACTCAACAATATTCTCAAGGAAGAGATTTCTACTCTCCTCGCCGGACATGAGGGTCAGGATTCTGAAGAAGTGTTCATTCCCAGAGTAGATGGCCCATATGTAATTATGGTGGTTGGCGTGAATGGTGTGGGCAAGACCACCACCATTGGCAAGCTGGCCCATCAGCTGAAGGGTCAGGGCAAGAAGGTCATGCTCGGCGCTGCCGATACTTTCCGCGCTGCCGCTGTAGATCAGCTTCGCATCTGGAGCGAGAGGGCAGGGGTGCCAATCGTGTCGCAGGGTATGGGTGCCGATCCGGCGTCTGTGGCTTTCGATACTTTGCAATCTGCCAGGGCCCAGGGCATGGATGTGGTTCTCATAGATACCGCTGGCCGACTCCATAACAAGGTCGGTCTCATGAACGAGCTTACCAAGATCAAAAGAGTGATGGAGAAGGTTATTCCGAATGCTCCTCATGAAGTGCTCCTGGTACTTGATGGTTCAACCGGACAGAATGCCTTTGAACAGGCCAAACAATTTACCGCTGCCACTGAGGTGTCGGCGCTGGCCATCACCAAAATCGATGGCACCGCCAAAGGTGGTGTTGTGATTGGTATATCAGACCAGTTTCACATTCCGGTGAAGTACATCGGCGTTGGCGAGAAAATCGGCGACCTGCAGGTGTTTAACCGCTTTGAGTTTGTTGACTCACTCTTTGGACAACCCATAGCCTGATCCCGTGAAGACAAAGACCCAACGCAAGAATAAAGTCAACGTTGTTACGCTCGGCTGCGCGAAGAACATCTTCGACTCCGAAGTGATGATGGCCCAGCTCAAGGCCAATAAGTTCGATGTGGAGCACGAGGCATCTCATGATGATCATGAAATTGTAATCGTGAACACATGCGGATTCATCGACAATGCCAAAGAGGAATCCGTGAACACCATCCTCGCCTGGGCAGATGCGAAGCGCAAGGGTAGGATCGACAAGCTGATCGTTACAGGATGCCTGAGCGAGCGTTACAAGCCAGAACTCGAAGCCGATATTCCTGAGGTGGATGCGTTCTTCGGTACGCGCGATTTGCCACGTTTGCTCAAGACACTGAAAGCCGACTACAAGTATGAGCTTGTTGGAGAGCGACTGCTCACCACGCCTTCTCATTACGCATATTTCAAGATATCAGAAGGCTGCGACAGACCTTGCTCTTTCTGTGCCATACCGCTGATGCGCGGAAAGCACGTTTCAACACCTATTGAAGATCTCGTGAAGCAGGCAAAGAACCTGGCGGCACAGGGAACGAAGGAACTTATTCTGATTGCGCAGGATCTGACTTTCTATGGCATGGACATATACCGAGAAAGGAAGCTGGCAGATCTGCTGAAGCACCTTTCCGACGTCGAAGGCATAGACTGGATACGTCTGCAATATGCTTTTCCGGCTGGATTTCCGCTGGATGTTCTGGACGTGATGCGAGAGCGCGATAATATCTGCAAGTATCTCGACATGCCGCTTCAGCATGCGACAACGGGTATGCTGAAGGGTATGCGCCGTGGCATTACGCGCGAGAAGACCGATGCGTTGCTGGATACCATCCGCGAGAAAGTGCCGGGCATAGCGCTTCGCACAACGCTGATTTGCGGTTATCCGGGCGAGACAGAAGCAGATTTCAATGAAATGACCGAGTGGGTGAAGCAGCAGCGATTTGATCGTCTGGGTGTGTTCACGTATTCGCATGAAGAGAATACACATGCATTTGCCCTCAACGATGATGTTCCTGCGGAAGAGAAGCGCAGTCGCGCTGATGCCATCATGGAAGTGCAGGCAGAAATCTCCTACGAGCTGAATCAGCAGAAGATTGGCAATACTTACAAAGTTCTCATAGATAAAATCGAAGGCGACGATTATGTCGGTCGCACCGAATTCGATTCACCTGAAGTGGATAACGAAGTGCTCATCAGTCGCAAGGACAATTTCCTCCGTGTCGGTGACTTCGCTGAAATCGAAATCTTCGATGCCGGACACTTTGATCTCTTCGGAAACGTGAAGAGCTAGAGGGTTGTTCGTTATTCGAAGAGCAGTCCGTTCTGGAAATTATAGAATTATAAAATTGTAGGATGTTGCTTCGGTGGCTGAGCGGAGTCGAAGCCATCCGAAGTGAAGAAAACGCGCAATACATTCAAGGTGCCTTCGGCTCCGCTCAGGCACCGCATTGTGCGATTGGCTTACACACCAACAGGGCGGGCTTACGGCGCAGGGCACCGCATTCTCAAATTTCACCAATTGGTCTATGGAATATAGTTCCACCCCTACGGGGCGGTGGAGATTTCGATAATCGACCGGGCTACCATATTGCCACCCCTACGGGGGGGCATTGATATCCATGCGCCCCGACCCTAAAGGGCGGCATTTTCATGTGAATGATAGAATGATACAATTGTAA
>JBEAZL010000099.1:0-3234 GCA_041170085.1 Bacteroidota bacterium | reverse complement strand
CTGGCCCGGATGTATTCCGGGGTGCTGAACGGGAAAGATTAGGCACCGGACGGGCAAGCCCGTCGTCATTCATGGCTCTAACTTTGCATAAATCATTGCACGACATGAAAAGAAAGAATCTGAGCATACTACTCATCGTAATCCTGGTTGCAGGTGTTGGCGCATTCGGTATCTACAAATACATGAATAAACCACATCGCACCTCGGAAAATGAAAAACCTGTGGCCACCCTGACCGCCTCAGCACTTTTCAACGAATACGAAGCGGATGAACAAAAATCCAATGCCCTGTATCTCGACAAAACGATTCAGGTGAGCGGAACCATTCAGGAGCAGACTACTGAACCAAGTGGAAATGTTGTCGCACTGCTGACCACAGAAAGTATGATGGGAACAGTTTCATGCACCTTCACACCTGTTGACGGTAAACCCCAGACCATACCTGCAGATGGCCAAAGCATTACACTTAAAGGCATTTGCAAAGGTTATAACTCCATAGATGTTATCATCGAACAGTGCACGTTAATCCAATAAAGAAAATATCCAACAGAACAATTAAAATGAAAATCATGAATAAAGTATTGATCCTCGCATTGGCAGTTGCCTTCTCACTCCAGGCAGACGCCCAGAAGTATTTCACCCGTACCGGCTTTGTATCGTTCTTTTCTTCTACCAAGATGGAAGACATTAAAGCCGAAAACAACAAAGTAGCCTCTGTTCTTGACGCCTCAACCGGAGATGTGGAGTTTACGATTCTTGTAAAATCCTTCGTGTTTGAAAAGGCGCTTATGCAGGAGCACTTCAATGAGAACTACATGGAAAGTGATACCTATCCAAAGTCGACATTCAAGGGCAAAGTGGAGAACATGTCTTCTGTGAAGATCGGCACCGCCGGAACCTACAATGTGAAAGTAAGCGGTGACCTGACCATGCACGGAGTAACTAAAAAAGTGACCACTGACGCCACCTTCACTGTAAAAGATGGTAAATTGTCGGCAGCTTCGACTTTCTATGTGAATCCAAAAGATTATAATATTGCCATACCAAGTGTTGTACAGGAAAACATTTCAGACAAGATTGAAGTGAAAGTTCTGTTGAACCTGGATGAAATGAAGAAATAATGTATCTGGTGAAGAAGACCTTTTTAAACCTTGGAACCGCCATCATGTTGCTGGCGGTTCCTTTTTTGTCCCATGCTCAGGACGAGCCAAGCCTCATGGATCTGCTCGGTGAGGACGAGGAAATAAACTTTGCATCATACACCTTTAAGAGCACCAGGGTCATTAATGGCCACAGCGTCGAGAATGCCGCACACGGTGTTCTTGACTTTCGCATATCGCACCGTTTCGGGGCCATTAACGGAGGGATTAACGAATTCTTCGGCCTGGATGGAGCGACCATTCGCCTGGGACTTGAATACGGTGTTACAGACCGATTGATGGTTGGTTTGGGCAGAAGCTCACTGAACAAGACTGTCGACGGTTTTGCGAAGTTCAAAATCCTTCGCCAGTCGTCTGGTGGGCGAAACATGCCTGTTTCAGTTTCGGCATTCAGCTCAGTGGCTCTCCAGACCGTTGAGTGGGCTGATCCGGACCGCGAAAACTTCTTCACATCACGCCTTTTCTACGCACACCAGCTTCTCATCGCCCGTAAATTCAACAAATCTCTCTCCCTTCAGCTGACGCCAACCCTGGTGCACAGGAATCTGGTCGCTACCAAGGCCGAGAGCAATGATGTCCTCGCTATGGGCATAGGAGGACGCCAAAAACTGACAAACCGGACATCACTGAACTTCGAATACTTCTATGTGCTGCCTGATCAGCTGGCTGACACATACAGAAATTCGTTTTCCTTAGGATTCGACATTGAAACCGGTGGTCACGTATTCCAGCTTCATTTCACCAACTCACAGGGAATGATTGAAAAGGCTTTTGTAGCTGAAACGGATGGTAACTGGCTGGATGGAGATATCGCCTTCGGATTTAATATCTCGCGTGTATTCACGCTGCATAAACCAAAGTTGCCCAAGGAATAAGAAATAGGGATTACCCTGCAATGAGGTTGTCCTGTCGACGTCGGAGCACAGGTCTTCCTATCTGGCTGTACAATACCATGAATGTCCCCATGTACAATGGGATCAATGGAATCTTAAATCTCACCAGTGCACCAAAGTTGCTGGTAGTAAGTCCGATCATGAATGCAAACAGGATAGAAAAGATCAGGCTGTACAACATGATGGGGCTGTCTGAAATAAACCTGAAAACCGCCCCGGGCCTAAGCATCACAAGGACATACAAGGTCAGTCCGAGAATGAAAAGGTTTTCAAGACCTGACAACATCATCGCAACGTTCTGACTTTCCAGAATAAAGGGCCTGTATAATCCCGCAATGGTAGCAGGTGGAAACTTGGAAAGTACACCCGAGGGTGTGGGTTCAAATTCACCGATATCGAATGAATTTCCATCGTAATAATCCTGCTTCAGATCCTTCTGTGTGATGGCAGCTGTCTCAAACATGTTCTGAAGGTTGAATCTCCCGAGCTTATCGCCCAGAAGATTCAGCATCAATACCGAAGCTGAAATGATGAAGGTATAGATCAGTGGAACAGCCATCCATCTCAACAGTCTGTTCGGGATTCTGCGGATGCGGTCATAGAAATACCAAACCATAGTTCCAGGCAAAAGAATCAGCAGAATGTATGCCTTCACTGATGCAACGATCCACCCGCTTCCTATCAGAAGCAGAATATTCCAGAACCTCGAACCCCTCCTTGTGATCAGCTGATTCGTGGCAGCCATAAAATAGCAGGTGGCTGCAAGTGTAAATGAATCTTTGAGCATTCCCGAGCCCCAGCAGAGCACTGAAGGCATGAACAAAACCCCAAAGGCCAGGTTGCGGGTACTGTCGGGAAAATGACTGACAAACACCCTGTATAAACTCCACAATCCACCATATGTGAATATTGAAATCAGTACAGTCGAAATGAGGTAACTGCCTCCTCCAAGGACAATAAACGGCACAATCAGCTTCATGACGAAGCGAGTCTGGTCATTCGAAAACATGAACCAGAGGGGCTCACCGGTTTGCATGGTGAAGTAACTCTTGGCCTCCCATGAACCAGGTGCCATATAAACATGGAAGAAATCTGTGACATCCGTGGCAAGAAGGTTCCGGAATGTCAGTGAGCACTCGTAGTAGCTAAAAGTGTCTCCCTCCTTGTAGTATAACAAGTATA
>JBEAZL010000098.1:0-6006 GCA_041170085.1 Bacteroidota bacterium | reverse complement strand
GCCGTGTTATGGACATTGCCAACCACCTGCCCTGTAGCATCTGTCCAGGTACCTCCGGGCTGATATCCCGGCAACAATACTGTCAGATCAAAATTTCCCTCCGTGCTGCAGAGTGTATCTGAAGATGCGTTTCCCGGATTTGCTGTTCCCGGAACATTGGTAAAAGCGAGCTCTACTCCGTTTCCGGTGTTCGTCTCCAACCAATACACTCCCGGACAAATTCCGCTAAGGCCAGACTGTCCATCAGCAGAAACCTCCTCAAGAAGCAGGTTTCCGTCGTTGTCGTACCAGGCGAAGTAAGCATTGACAGGTTGTCCCACAGAGTAGGAGAGGCCACCGTCGCAAGAACAATCTGAAGAAGCTGGTGTGACCACAAACTGACCTGAAGACAACACGGGAGCGCACAAAGCCAGACACAATGAAATGGCAATCAGCCATACACCTTTTTTGTGTGGAATTTTAATCACGACTTCAGTTCACTTCAGAGTCGTGCAAAAATAGACAAATCGCTGTTAATAACTAATGAATCACTGTTAATTGTCGATGAAAACTGTTTTGGGTTAGACAAAAAAAAGACCCCGGTTTCCCGGGGTCCTGGTTAAGTATGGTGATTTTGGTTAAGGAATAACCGTAACAAGACCGGAGAAGTACTTCTCCTCATTGGTTCGCTCATTGTACATGATAACGATCCATGGGTACTCACCAGCCGGAGCCATCGAACCGTCGGGCATTTCGCCGTCCCAGCCCTTGCTCTTGTGAGCACTTTCAAAAATAGGTGTTGAACCTTTATAAACAGTCAGTTTAAACTTGACTTTTCCTGATTTGAGCGCTTTCGGCATGAAGATATCCTCTCCGAGATGAATGCTCTTCTGGGCTTCCAAGTTGTACTCAGTGTTTACCGGAACATATTTCACCTTGCTGTCAGTGCAGCCGAACTCATTGCTTACGGTCAGGGCAACCATGTGTTTGCCTTTATCCACATAGGATCTCACAGGACTGATTTCGCTGCTTTCACGACCATCGCCGAAGTTCCATTCAAATTCGCTGGCGTTGTCAGATACATTGACCAGTTTCACAGTAGGAGCGTCGGTAGGATCGTTGATGAACTCCCATTCGAAGTCAGCATTGGGTGATGGATTTACCACGATCATGTCTTTCTGGACATTGGAACGGATAACACCATCATCGCTGGTAATGGAGAGTGATACATCATATACTCCGGGCTTGCTGTAGCGGTGGTTGGTGTTGGGCTTATTAGAGAAAGTACCGTCACCAAAGTTCCACAGGTATTTACCATCATCCGGGCTGTTCGCCAGATTGAAGTTTACTTCGTATCCTACACAAGCGGTTGAAACATCAGCGGTGAAGCGAAGGCTTCTGTCGCCTGAAGATGCAGCCTTAGGCTCTGCAACCGGAGGCACGAAAGAGTTAAATTCAGGACTATCCTGAGAATTGCCATTTATTAAACCCCTGTCGGTCGAAGAGTCTGATGTGATGATGCGATAGCTGGGGTTCTGCACACTTGCTTCAGAAGCGCTGCCGTTATTCCAGACATTCGTTCCGGCTTCTTCAGAAGATGACTGAGTGTCTGCAAGCAGGATTTGATTTTCCATTGACCCGGAATCAGATGAACCAGCAACTGAGGCGGGTTTAATTTCAAAACGGCCGGCCTGATAGCTCAGTCTGGCCTTCGTCTGGCGGAATCCAAAATCGTAAATACCATAAGAAACAACACCTGTAAACAGGGTTGCGGCAGCAAGTGCCACCCACCATGCGTGGTTTGCACCCCCGGCCCCCGGAGGCGTGAGTTGCTTCTCCAGTTGTGTCCAGCTCTTAGGGTCGTACGGAGCTTCGTAGTGCTCCATTGCTTCCCTGACTTTCCCCTCAAACGGAGTAAAAATCTTGCTCATTGGCTCGCTTACCTGTTTTCGTTAGCAAAATATTCTTCAAATTCCTCTTTGCCTTGGCAAAGTTGGATTTCGATGTTCCAACACTTATGCCCAGTGTATCTGCAATGTCCTGATGCGTGTAATTCTCGAACACATACAGGTTAAACACTGTGCGGTAGGCGGGTGACAACTGATGCATGGCCTCAATAATTTCCTCAGGTTTGAAGTCGTAACGATCATACTCATCAATCTCGTCCTCAATCTCGTCTTCAAACTCTTCGGAAGACCTCTCACTGCCAAGCATAAGCAAATCTGTTTTCGACTTGCGAAACCTGTCAATGGAAAGGTTTACCATTATCCGTCTAACCCAACCTTCAAATGAACCCACTCCGGTGTAGCGGTCAATATTGCTAAACACCTTTATGAATCCTTCCTGCAACACATCCTGTGCAGCATCTGCATCCTTCGTATACCGGAGGCAAACCGCTTTCATTTTACCATAATAGAGTTTGTACATCGCATGCTGCGATTTACGATCTCCCTTGAGACATCCCTCTATCAGTGCGGTTACATCCACCATCCTTGCATACGATGGAAAGACGAAGTCACTTATAAATGGTTGCCACCTGAGGTGCAATTTTTATCAGGTCCTTCAATCTTCGGGTGGCAAAATAGAAAGTTCGCGTTAAATCTTGAGAATATCACAAAAGTATCACAGTACTGAGCCTCGCCGCCCGTGTTATCGCAATACCTTTGCAGACGTAATTTCAGATGAGTAAAAGGGTAGTAGTCGGACTCAGTGGTGGCGTCGATTCAAGTGTGGCGGCCCATCTGCTTTTGCAGCAGGGGTATGAGGTGATTGGAATATTTATGCGGAACTGGCATGATGAGTCTGTGACCATTAACAACGAGTGCCCTTGGATTGACGACAGCAATGATGCCATGCTTGTGGCAGAGCATCTGGGAATTCCATTTCAGGTTCTCGATCTGAGTGCCGAGTATCGCAAACGCATTGTGGATTACATGTTTGCAGAATATGAGGCCGGACGAACTCCCAATCCGGATGTGCTTTGCAACCGGGAAATCAAGTTCGACGTTTTCCTCAAGGCCGCCATGAATCTGGGGGCCGATTATGTGGCTACCGGACACTACTGCCGTCGATCAGTTAGCAAGGGGCAGGATGGAAAAGAACTATTTCACCTTCTTGCGGGTGTTGATGAAACTAAGGATCAGAGTTATTTCCTCTGTCAGCTCAATCAGGATCAGCTGTCAAAATCGCTGTTCCCGGTCGGCGAATTGCGGAAATCCGAGGTAAGAAAGATTGCCAGGGAAATCGACCTGCCAAACGCAGATAAGAAAGATTCACAGGGTTTGTGTTTTATCGGAAAGGTGAAACTCCCGGTCTTTTTGCAGCAACAATTACAACCTAAAAAGGGGAAGATTGTCGATGTCACCCATGCAGAATTTCAAATTCCGGTTCTTTCGGGTGAAATGGCATCCGATTCACTTTTTGAATTGACAAAGCCACATTTTTTTTCTCCGGACAACGGATCTGTGATCGGCGAGCATGAGGGTGCGCATTTCTATACAATAGGTCAGCGCAAGGGCCTGGGGGTCGGCGGACGTGAAAACCCCTTGTTCATCGTTGGTACAGATACCACACAGAATATCATCTATGTGGCTGAGGGTGAAAACCACCCGGCGCTGAACAGACCGGGTTTATTCATTAAAACAGAAGATGTTCACTGGATCAACCCGGAAGAAGCGATTTCAGTTGGTCAATCGGCTACGTTCAGCGTCAGGATACGATATCGTCAGCCACTGTCTTCATGCCAGGTCTATTGCAGGGAAGAAGGCCTGTTTGTGGTATTCGATCATTTGCAGCGTGGAATAGCCCCTGGTCAGTTTTGCGTATTCTATCGCGGAGAGGAAGTGGCAGGAAGTGGTGTCATTTCGTGAAGCAACCTTTTTTGTATTCTTATTGTCACTATGTTTGATGCACCTCCGGATCCTTCCGGATGTGTTTTGCAACCACACCAAACCCAAAAATCTAGTTCATGATGAGAAGTACTTTCCTTTCTTCACTTGTAAAGCCGTTGGTATTATCGTTCCTGTTATCTGTGTCTTCGATGTTCTCGATGGCACAGTGTGACGGCACCATGATCACGGTACAGGCCCTTGGAGGCAGTTTTGCCAACGAGGTTTCCTGGTCAATTCAAAATGTTGCCGATACTACAATCGGGGTATCAGGACTTGCGCCTGCAAATCTCACTGCCTGTCTTCCTGATGGATGTTACATGGTAGAGCTTTTCGATTCTTTTGGTGATGGTTGGAATGGTGCAACCCTGATTGTAACAGGAAATGGGGCAGTTCTCGGACAATACACCCTGAATTATGGCTCCTATACCTATTTCTCACTTGCCCTGAACACTGAAGGATGCGATGAAGAAATGGGACTTGGATGCACCGACCCCAGCGCTGAAAACTTCGATCCGGAAGCCATCTATAACGATGGTTCCTGCATTTATGCCGGTTGCACAAACCCGGGTGCCCTCAACTACGATCCTAGCGCATCAGTGGATGACGGCTCTTGTGAGTTCTGCGACGGAGAAGGTTCGGTAATCGCCAATCTGTACATCTGTACATTCAGCAATGGCCAAAACGTAGAGTTGCAGATTATCGACAGCCAGGGAAATGAAGTGATCAATGTGACAGACCTCGGCAGCGGATCAATCGACTATTTTGATATCTGCCTTCAGCCGGGAGAATGTTACACAGCTATCATGTCTAACAGCGCCGGCCCATTTGGATGGTACGGCGGATACTTCTGGGTCAATGCGGGTAATGGCCAGGTGATCAATGATCAGCCTTCAGCAGGTTCTGAAAGCGAAAGCGTTGAATTCTCTATTGATGGTACATGTGGACCTTCTTACGGTTGCACAGACCCAAATGCACTGAATTATGACCCCGAAGCTGATGTGAATGATGGCAGCTGCGTTTATCCATATTTCGGATGTACGGATCCAACAGCCGTGAACTACAACTATTACGCTACTGTGGATGATGGTTCATGTGTCTACTGTGACCTGGATTCATATGTGTCTCTATACATCTGCACTTTCTCCAATGGAAATGAAATTGAATTGCAGATCGTAGACGATGAAGGAAATGAAGTACTCTACGTCGATGGTCTCGGAAATTCAGCGATTATGTACTTTGACCTCTGCCTCGAGGATTCTACCTGCTACACTGTGAACATGTTCAACAATGCCGGTCCATATGGCTGGTATGGTGGTTACTTCTGGATCTCAGGTGGTAACTTCGGACAGCTTGTTCAGGGGCAGCTTTACAGCGGTCAGGAAGCTGGTTCAGTTGATTTCAGCGTAGATGGAACATGTGGTCCGATCTTCGGATGCACCGATCCTGCTGCAATCAACTACAATCCGGAAGCAACCATGGACGATTGGAGCTGCCAATACCCTTATTACGGATGTACAGATCCATTAGCACTGAACTTTGATCCATGGGCCAATACCGATGACGGATCATGTCTGTATCCCGAAGATTGCGAACAGAATCAGGTAATTTTTGCGTTCAATGCTGATTACTTCCCATACGAGTCTTCTTATGAAGTATTCGATAGTAATGGTAATCAGGTAGCCAGCGCTACTGGTAGCGGAACATATGCATGTGTCGGTGATGGATGCTTCACCGTAAACATGTATGATTCATTCGGAGACGGATGGACCAATGGCTCCCTCGACATCTATGTAAATGGTGAGTTGGTAAATACATTGTATTTCCCGAATGGAACATTTGCTTCCGGATCTTTTGGCGTGAATGCAGAAGGTTGTGAAGGACTCATTTATGGCTGCACAGATCCTTTAGCCCTTAACTTTAATCCATACGCGAATACTGACAATGGTTCATGTATCTATAGTGAGGATTGTGAAACTAATTTGGTTGCACTTACCATTGTAACACAGCAGTGGGGCTCTGAAGTAGGCTGGTCTGTTGTGGACGGAGATGGAAATGTGGTTGCCAACGGAGGCGGATATGGTAGCTGGGATGTAAATACTGAATACCTGTGTCTGGCAGATGGCTGCTATCAGCTGGT
>JBEAZL010000097.1:0-11155 GCA_041170085.1 Bacteroidota bacterium | reverse complement strand
TAATCTGTGAGTTTTCGGAGGGCGGGAACATCGATGGTCAGGTCTTTCTTGAACGGGGTGATCATGGCCACGCCCAGCCCTTTCAGTTGATTCATTGTATCTGCGGTTTGCTTAGGTATTTTTTCAGTTGATCGAGATAACTGTCCAGTGCATCCTTCTGCCCCATGTCGAAAATGAGGTCATAGACTTTTTCAACTCTGCTTCCTTTCCTTCCCACTTTCATACATGCCCTGCTCTCCCTGATCACGAAGTTAAGTGGAAGGCTCTTGCCATCGGTGAGGTCGATGAGGATATCAAAATCTTCTTCGACAAACTTTCTCACCCTGCTGCCGGGTTTCATCTTCCAGTTCAGGTCTTCTCGCGTGAAATATTCGAATTCGAGTTTTTGATTCTGCCATACCGGAATATCCTTCGCCTTGGAGTCGATGAAACCGAGAGCCATCACATTCCGGATGTTGTAGTCTGTCTTGAGCTGCTTCGTGAAGTTCTTGATTTGCTTAAAGAATGTCTCATCGCTGTCGATGTAAACGAAGGCAATCCTCTCGGCATTGGTGAAGTTAGAGCCTTTGCGTACGCGTTCAGGCTCACGCACCTTTTTGAGCGCAACTTTTCCGGCTACTGCTTTGATATTTCTGATCAGACTCACTTCGGCAAATGTAGACAGCAGTGAGTTGAATTGAAATGAGTGGATTGTGAAAAGTCCTGAAATCGGATACCAACCTGACTCATGCTTTCGTTCCTGGCCTCAATCCGCGGGGATGTGCCAGTCTTTTGCCTATGGCAATGGAAGGTTTTTCGAGAACATGGTAACACAGTATGGCCAATACGAACGATATCAGCAGAGCCAATATCAGAAACGAAATATTCGGGCTGAGTTTTCTGAAATACTCGAGAACAGGCTGGTGCACGAGATAGAGGGAATAGCTGATCATGCCGGTGAAGGATAGCGCGCGGTCTGTCCAAATGCTGATCTTCGGAACCGGTGCTGTCTTTTTATGTAATACAAAATCCATCAGTGCAGTAGCAGAAAGGGTAGCCAGCATGGTGGTAATATACTCGCTCACATAATTGAAGTCTGAAATGATGAACAGTATGAAGGCTATAATGGCGACCAACAGAGGCTTTTTGAAAAGCGGTTTACCGTCATGGAACATCTCGGCCACTAAAGCACCGGCAACCCATACATACCAGAGTTTAAAAAGAAAAGTTCCGAACCAGAATGTGTCATTCAGCGAAGGGACAAAGATTCCAAGAATGGTAAGAAGGATGTTGATGGATAGGGCAAGCGCAAAGGTCCTCTTCATTCCCATTTTCGCTGAGGCAAGAATAACCAGGGGATATATCGCATAGAGCTGAACTTCGAGAGCGATGCTCCAGAAACTACCATTGATGGAGAAATGTGCAGGGTCATACAGATTGTGAACCATCATAAGATGCCATAGCAAATCAGTTGTTGTGTTTCCCTGAATGAGAAACAAGGCGACCAATACGATGAGATAAGGCGGATATATTCTCCAGAATCGTCGCCTGTAGAAGTCTTTGAAGCGGAAGTTGTCCCGCGATCTCAGATAAATGAGGTGAATCAGAAATCCACTGATGACCAGAAATAACTCAACGCCTGCCCAGCCCTTGCGGAATGGATTGAGCCATAGCATGACTTCCGAAATGTCTTGAAATATCAGAAATCCGGATTCATCGCGAACTGCAGGTGGCGGCGTACCCCAGAGAAATACCGCATGAAAACCTACTACCATGAGTATGGCTATACCCCTGAGTGAGTCTACCCGATGTAAGTGAAAGCCCTGGCTCAAAGTTGGTGTCGGATTCTTGATTTGCTGAAATGCCGCTTGCCATGCGTCATCTGTTTGTGCAGTGTAATGGTAGCTAATGTAGAACCAATCAGGAAAAAATGTACCTGGCGGTATAGCTGTTTTTCACTTTCTTAATGCCTTCGGGCGGTCCGGCGTACACGAGCTGGCCTCCTTCAATTCCGCCCTCAGGTCCCAGATCAATCAACCAATCCGAGCACCTGATCACATCCGGATTGTGCTCAATGGATATAATGCTGTGTCCGCGTTCCAGCAATGCCTGAAAGCTCCTCATCAGCTTCTCCACATCGTGGAAGTGCAGTCCTGTGGTTGGTTCATCAAAAATGAACAGCGTGTGCTGTTGATTATGTCCCTTGGTCAGGAAGCTGGCCAGCTTGATCCTCTGAGCCTCACCGCCACTGAGTGAGCTGCTGCTCTGGCCTAAGGTGATGTAGCCGAGACCGACATCCTGCAGCGGACGTAGTTTCTGAACCAGGTTGTCAATCACGGTTGTTTTCTTTGCATTAGAAAAGAAATCAATGGCGTCATCAACGGTCATCCCGAGTATATCGCTGATGTTCTTTTCCTGAAATTTCACTTCAAGAACTTCTTCCTTGAACCTTTTTCCTTTGCACGATTCACACAGCAGTTTGATATCTGCCATGAACTGCATCTCTATCGTCTGATAGCCCTCACCTTCGCATGTCTCGCAGCGCCCTCCCTCAGTATTGAAGGAGAAATGGCCCGGCTTGTATCCCCTTTGCCGTGAAATATCCTGAGTACTGAACAATGTTCTGATCTCGTCAAAGGCCTTCACGTAGGTAACAGGATTGCTTCTGCTGCTCTTTCCGATCGGATTTTGGTCAACCCATTCTACGGCCTTGACAGACTTAATGTCTCCTTCGAGCGCATCGAACTGGCCAATCGAGGTTTGCGGAATTTCACCGAGTTCACGCTGAATGGCGGGATAAAGAATATTCCTTACCAATGTTGATTTGCCGCTTCCGCTCACACCACTGATGACAGTGAAACATCTGAGCGGGATCTCAACATCGATTTGCCTGAGGTTATGCTCTCTGGCTCCTCTGATGATGATCTTGTCTTTGCCGGGCTTTCGCGTTGAAGGACGGATCACAGTTCTTCTGCCTGACAGATATTCAGAGGTAAGTGTTTTCGCTTTGCTGAGAAGGTCTGCGGGTGAACCTTCGAAGACGACCATTCCTCCGCCAGAACCTGCTTCAGGCCCCATGTCGATGATATGGTCGCTCGCCTTCATCACTTCTTCATCATGTTCTACAACAATTACGCTGTTACCCAGATCGCGCAGTCCTTTGAGCACTTCAATGAGCCGGGCTGTATCTCTGGGGTGAAGACCTATGCTGGGTTCGTCCAGAATGTAAATGGATCCAACCAATGAACTTCCCAGTGTGGTCGCGAGATTGATGCGTTGCGACTCTCCGCCGCTAAGTGTATTGGAAAGGCGATTCAATGTCAGGTAATTCAATCCGACATCCATCAGGTACTGAAGCCGGTTGCGAATTTCGAGTAGTATCCTTTCAGCAATCTTTTGCTCCTCGGGTCTTAGGTCAAGTTCTCCGAAAAAGCTGTGACAATCTTTAACGGGCAATGTCACCAGCTCCGGCAAACTCTTGCCACCAACTTTGACATAGGCGGCGTCTTTGCGGAGTCGAGTGCCCTTGCATTCCGGACAGCTTGTTTTTCCGCGATAACGACTGAGCATTACCCGATACTGGATCTTGTATGATTCGCTTTCCAGGAATTTGAAGAATCCATCCAGACCAGACCACGAGCCTTCTCCGTGCCATAGAATGTCAAGTTCTTTTTGCGAAAGATCTTTATAAGGTTTATGAACCGGTACACCCAGTTTCTGGGCAAGACGAACAAAGGTCTTTTTCCATTCGCTCATTTTTTCTCCGCGCCAGCAGACAATGGCATCCTGATAAATGCTGAGTCTTCTGTCGGGGACAACAAGGTTTTCATCAATTCCGATCACACTTCCAAACCCTTCGCAGGTGCGGCATGCGCCCAAAGGGTTGTTGAACGTGAAGAAATTGACATCCGGAACTTCAAACGTGATACCATCCGCTTCGAATTTGTTCGAGAATGTCTCACGCTTTTTGTTATCAGGACGATCGATGATACAGGTGCCGTTTCCTTCGGCAAATGCGCTGTCTACAGAATCAGACAAGCGATTGATGTTGTCTTCCTCTTTTGATGCTGTTGTGCGGTCTACGATCAGAAACAGTTCGTTGCCATCTTTCAGGTTATGTTCTTCATCGAGCGTAATGACCTCATCTCCGCGCAGCACTCTGTTGAACCCTTGTTGAATCAGAGATGCAAGCTTTTCTTTGAGTTTGCCTTTGGAATATTCGACTGGTGCAAGGACCATGATTCTGCTTTCTTCGGGCAGGCTCATGATGTAATCAAGTACATCCGCAGTCCGTTGTCTTTTCACCTCTTTGCCGGATACCGGTGAGAATGTCCGGCCAATCCGGGCAAACAGGAGCTTCAGATAATCATAGATTTCTGTTGTGGTGCCAACGGTGGACCGGCTGGTTCTTCCTGTTACTTTCTGATCAATGGCTATGGCCGGACTGATCCCGGTAATCATGTCAACATCCGGCTTATCCAGTCTTTCGAGGAATTGACGGGCATAGCTCGAAAGGCTTTCCACGTATCTTCTCTGTCCTTCAGCAAAAAGGGTATCAAATGCGAGTGAAGATTTGCCCGAACCGCTGAGTCCGGTGATCACCACCAGTTTGTTTCTGGGTATGTCGACCGAAATATTGCGCAGATTGTGCACGCGCGCTCCTTTCACAGAGATTACGTCTGGCGCTGATTTCGGTGATTTGATGTTCTTCAATTTGGTTTTTTTAACAGGATTCAAAGGTACTCGTGTGAGGATAGTTAAATCAAAATGCTTACATTTGGTTCTATGATGGTTCACCGTTTGAGCCATTTTTTATTCTAACCTCTAATAAAGCGACGCATATAGCATAGACTTCTACTTCACGTTCCAGTTAGGATTTTTTACCAACAGAAACCAAAGAAGGAGGTCAACATGCGTCTCAGTGCAATCAGCGATCGCGAACTGGTCATTATGTACCAGGGTGGAAAAGAGGAGGCTTTCGAGGAATTACTTTCCCGCTACAAAGGAAGGATCTATGCCAAGATCATGACTTATGTGCGCGATAGGGAAGAGGCCAAGAACATCTTTCAGGACACTTTCGTCAGGGCCGTTATGGCTTTGAAAGAAGGTAATTACAATGAGGAAGGGAAGTTCGGAGCCTGGATCATGCGTATTGCCAACAATCTGTGCATCGACTACTTCCGCAACCGGAAGAAAATGCCGATGGTCAGAGGTACGGAGGAGTACGATATTTTTGATTTCATCCACAGCAAGGATAAGAATGTGGAGGAGGCCAACGTCAGGGCTCAGGTGCTTCGCGATGCGAAGAACCTCCTTGAGTATCTTCCTAAGGATCAAAAGGAGATGGTGATGATGCGTCTATACTATGATATGAGCTTCAAGGAAATTTCTGAGACGCTTGATATCAGCATCAATACTGCACTCGGAAGGATGAGGTATGCCCTGATCAATCTGCGCAAGATTATTCAGAAGCATGGCATAGCTGTGGAACTTTAGAAAGGAGAACTGAAAAAAAAAATCCGGGACTGAATCCCGGATTTTTTTTGCTTGAACATTTCATCATCCTCATGGACACAAAGTGCCGTAGGCAGCGAGGAATACAAGAAGATCCGTGCTGTTAACGAAGCCATCTTCGTTCATGTCCGGAGCTCCGCAGCTGCCTGTGCAACCATATGCTCCCAGGAAGATAAGCATATCAGAAGCGCCTACAATTCCATCGTTGTTGAAGTCGGCCGGACAATCGTTCTGAGGAACGGCCTGACATGGTCCGTATTCGAACAGGGTGTTGTGGAGTGAGAGGTCGACCACGTCAATGATGGTTGAAACGCAAACCTCAGTACCTGTTATGCTTTGGTAATACACACGCAGGAATGGTGTTGGTTCGAAGTACTTGGGTATCCATGTATCGGTGTGGCTGATCGATGAGATGCGAACTCCACCTTCTGCTTCATGCAGGTGTGGATCCCATGTGGCCATATCGACGAGGCTTTCCACAGTGCCGATGGTTACACCATATAGATCAAATTCGAAACCGTAGATTTCGTTATCAGGATTGAGTACGGTGATATCCACGTAGCCCAGTTCTGTATTGATTTCTCCAATGCCGAAAGTTACAGTCTCAGAGGTGTTTACAATCTCATCATCCCATGGGCATTCATCAATCTGGTTTGCAGGAATACCCAGTTCTTCCTGACTGTGAATGCATACTTCGAGGTAAGCGGCATCGGCTACGGTAATTACGCCGTCATTGTTCAGGTCAGTGCAAGGAGAAACAGGAACTGAATCATCCAGTGTTCCTTCCATGTACATGTGAACGTCCATAGTGCTGAGCAACAGGTCGTTGGTGATGTCAGCGCGCTTCACAAGTCCGGGGCAGTTGCCCTGACAGTCAGGATAACTCTCGCCAAATGGAATTCCGATGCAGTCAACGATTTGCGGGCAATTGCCAATATCCTTGGTGAAGTTGATGATGTTATTGTTCGCATCTCTGTCGAAGTGGATGCATACCTGTCCGAAGTTGTTGTCGTAACGCAACTCGTATCTGCCAGCCTGATCGGGGCTCTGATCCCAGTTTGTTCGAACCACGAGGAAGTAGTCGCCGGCCGGAACATCTGTGATATCTACCCACTGGCAGCTCAGTCCGGAACTGTAGTAGTCGCCGCAACCGGCGGTGATACCCATGTTTCCGCAGCCGTACTTGGCAACTCCACCACCTGAACATTCCAGGTCGAGAACGCAGAAGCCATTTTTAAAGCCAATCTGAGGCATAGGAACGCCATTCTGGTCATACAGCACGTATTCAGCGTAGCCTTCATAGTGGTAGTGATTGTGGCAGTTGTCCCACTCAAACTGGCTGTTGCCGGCCGATGGAACGCCGATGAAGTAGTCCTGGTTTCCGATGTTCTTGATATGGGTAGTAAAGCGAAGTACCTGACGTGTACCGTATCCCTGTGCACATCCTTCATTGATCAGGCAGTTGTCCGTGACGTTTATCGTTGTGCTGTACAATGAAGAGAAGAGAACGTTTTCCTGAACCTCAAGATCTGGACCCAGATCTGTACAGTTGGGGTCATCATTGTAATAGCAAGTTGCCGGAACTTCAGCAATTGGGGTGTAGTTGCACGCCAGAGGATCCATACATCCGGATATAGGGCCCATGTATTCAAACAATACCTGGAAGCCATCCAGTCCACATGCACCGCCAACATCACCTATACGGATGTAGTAGGTCTGTCCGCCAGCGAGTATAGGAGTGACTTCAGCCTGAACGCCGCAAAAATCATCGTTGTATGTGTGAGTAGCCTCATTGCTGTCGTCGAAGTTCGCCATGTTGCAGTACTCGTAGACCCAGATTTTGGTATCGCAGGTGGCGAGGTTGCAGGTTGAAATGCGGTATTGACCGTTGGCGTCAGGGGTAAATTCATACCAGGTATTAGGAAACGGAACCTCATTGATCCCGAGAGTTGCCAATACCGGTGAATCACATGATGATCCCGGAGGACAATTGATGGGCTTTGATTCACCTGAACCATAATTACCTCCTGTCGCAACCAGCTCCCCGTCCACATATACAGAGTAGGAACCGTTGCCATAGCCACAGCAGATACCGTCACCGAATGAGTCGAAAATATTGAAAGAGTGACAGTTGTCTGCGATGCACAGAGTCGCTCCTGCACTTCCGCCATTGGCCACGATTACACCGTTTTCATCGGTAAGATTCCATGAAATCTCGGTAGGGTAGTTGTCGGGCACAATCACAATTTCGACCTGCTTTCCGCCTCCGGTCACTACGAGGTTTTGAGTGATCGAATTGGTTCCTCCAAATGGGTCATTCACAGTCAGTGTACATGGGTACAAACCTGCTCCCGGAAAAGTAACGGTGGGATTCTGAGCGCTGGATGTGCTTGGGGTTCCATCAGGAATGCTCCAGCTCCAACCTGCGACATTTCCTGTACTCTGGTCAGTCAGCTGTATTTCTGATACTGAACAGTTTGCCGTGGCATTGTATGCATAAGCCGCTGTCAATGGGGGGTAAGTACACGACCCGTCATCCGATGAGGCGCAGGGGTTGAAATTGGTTGCGTTCGTGTCAGTACAACCAGCTTCTCCTGTGGAGGTTACCTGAATGTTGAATGTTCCGGTTAACTGCTGGTATCCTGCAGCCTGAATAAGGTATGTCTGCCCGATGGTCAGTTGCGGACAGGTAAGAGTGAGGCTGGAAGCGTATGAACCGGTGATGTCGTCATTACACGCGATCATGGCTCCTGTGCAACTTGAACGAATACCGATACGGGTATCAGTTAAGGTTCCCAGAGTAGCGGAGATGGTAACTGATCCGCCGTTGTAAACGAATGAGAACCAAACGTCCTTTGGTGTTTGTCCACCGCCGCAAGACATATTTGGACCGTTGACAACTGTTCCCACGTTGGTTGCGGCATATGAACCGCCGTTTACCGTCAGGGCAATAGCACCGGAACACTGGTCATTTGATGGTTGGGCAAAAGCTGATAATTGAATGAAAACAAAGGCCAGCAAGGCTGACGCCCCGAGTAAAAACTTCTTCATGGTTTCTGGAAGGTTTAGGTTTCGTATTTTCAAAGGTAGAGAATGAAAAAGGTTCTTGCAATAGTTTTCGACAGTATCTGCTTCAAAACTGAGTGTTCGGTGACTATAAATTGACCTGAGTTCCTTATTTTCGCGTCGCTTTGCATTTTGGCCATATGGGCTCCCGGAGGGTAGCGGCTTCGAGAGCTGTTTTTTTATTAGCCAATACGCAACTGTTTGATTGTTAAATTGGTTTTACAGATAGAACCTTACCCTTTATCATGAAGAGATTATTCCGTCTTCTGGCATTGTCCGCGTTTTGTGGAGTTGTGATGAACAGCAATGCCCAGCTGGCTTCGAATCCCATTTTCATAGAAATGATTCCTCATTACGAGGCTCCCTACGTGGAGAATGTAGGTGCCCCTTGTAACACCGTGACCATGGATCTCGAGGGCTATGTGACTTACAAGGTCTATCTCTGTCTGCAGGATCCTACAGACTGTATACAGGCGATTTTTGGTGCAGACAGCACGGGAGTGCCCGCTTCTGAGTGTACTCCGGACGGATGGGACATGTTTTTTGATACGAACTGCGGTGTGTTTCAGCACCCGTTGTCGGGCCCATGGGTGATCGATAACAACTGTATATTTCAGACATTTTTTCCGGCGATGGAGTGGGACTCTTTCATGACACTGAATGTGGATTGCTCTGTGTCAGGCACTGAAATGACTTACCTGCCTCTGCCATGTGAAGTTCCCTATCTTACCACGTTTGAGGGAGATGATGGTGACTGCGATTTCTTTGATGGTGGTGATTTCTATATGGACTCGAATGCGTGGTTCAACGTATCAGGCTATCAGGCCGGACCAGATCTTAAAGTGCTTATAGCACAGATCACAACATGTGGCGACCTGGCTATGAGTTTCGGTGTGCAAATCCTCAACAACTGTGTACCCGGTCAACCGCTGGTGTATAACCCTGATGCGATCTTCTTCGACCAGCCTAATCCCTGCAACAACTTTCCTACCACCAACTTTGTGCTTGACGGCGCTGATTGCTTCGGAGACATCAATGCCCTGACCTTTGAAGAGGGTGGTTATGGCTACACCAATTATCAGCTGCATGATTCGAATACTGATGCCATTGTGAACACATATGACCAGGTTGATGGCGATTTGAATCTTGACAATCTCACACCGGGTTCATATTACATCAGCACCATTGATAGTATCGGATGTCGGGATACTTCAGATGTTTTTGTGGTTAATCCCATACCCGAACTTCTTGAACTTGATGCGAATATTCTGAACCAGATTCTATGTGCCAACGATAATGATGGTCAGATAGAACTTGTTTGCAATGGCGGTACACAGCCGTACTCGCTTCAATATTCTCTGAATGGAGGAGCGCTGCAGAACACAACCTGCGGAACCACGCTGAGCAATCTGCTGTGTGGGGAGTATGAATTCTTCCTCACCGATGACAACGACTGCGAAGCTTCAGCTACTGCGACTTTGGACTGTCCTGAAGAACTCGTGCTTCAATTGTCTTCAACCAATATTGAATGTTACGGTCAGGGCGATGGAACAGTAACCGGCTCTGTAGATGGAGGTACCGGAAACCTCACGGTTACCTGGACACCTCAGGGAGATCTGCCGGTTTACACCCCGGCGCCCGGTCCGATCAACCTGAACGCAACAGGTATCGGAGAAGGCACATACACTCTCGTCGTTGAAGATGAGAATGGATGTACCGTAACGGATGAGATAACTATTGTAGAGCCGGATCCGTTTACCGCTGATACTACTGTTACCAATGTTACCTGTTTTGATGGTACAGATGGTTGCATCGAAATAGACATACTTGGTGGAACAGCTCCTTATGATATCACCGGCGCAGATATGGGTACCGGATTACCGGTTGCCAACATTTGTGCTCTGCCCGCCGGGATGTATGCTATTCTGGTTCTGGATGCCAATGATTGTCCAATCGCGATTGATTCAATCGTTATTACAGAACCCGAGGAAATTCTTTATTCACTTGCAGATTCAAGCGTTTCGTGTTTCGGTCTGAGCGACGGAGGCATATTTGTAAGTGCGATTACGGGAGGAACAGGATCATATACTTACTCCATTTCTCCTTCAGCCGGGATTGAAGAAGAAGGTGCTGATTTCGTGAATTACACAAATCTTCCGGCCAATACATATTCAGTAACCATTACTGATGAAGCGGGGTGCGTGAAGACCATTACGGGAATTGAAATCGATACTCCTGCTCAATTGGTTATCAACCTGGAGCCTCAGGACGTAAGTTGTTTTGGAGCCAACGACGGTTCTGTCGTGGTTTCAGGAACTGGTGGCACCGGAGCCATTGTTCTTCAGCCCGATAATACACCTTTGCCGGTTACCATAGGCGATCTGCCTCCGGCTACATACACCTATACCATTCAGGATGAGAGTGGTTGTACAGATGAAGCGAGCATTATCATCAATGAACCGGAAATTCTCGAGGGAATACTTATCAGCACTCAGGACGTGGGTTGTGGCGGAGACTGTAACGGACTCGCGGTTATTCAGGCGATTGGAGGTTCAGAACCTTATAACTGGCAGATTATTCAGCCGGTTGTAAATCC
>JBEAZL010000096.1:0-4001 GCA_041170085.1 Bacteroidota bacterium | reverse complement strand
AATAATCCATGTTCATGTCCATATCCTGGCTTCCTGATATCTCAATGAATCCGAGTGAGGAGTTAATCGTCATGGAAGGTATCGTCAGTATGCCCCGGGTGAGATCAATATGATTGCTCAGGGTATCAAAACGCACGATCTTGAGGTTCTTGTCAGCAAAGTACTCCGCCATGGCATCAAATGCGGCATAATGTTCCAGCCTGCCATCAACCACTTCTATGTCCATGTGAATCTCTGATTGATTCATGATGGGGACAAGATCGGCATGCAGCATGACTTTTCCGTTGAACCTGCCACTCAGTTTGCCATGAAGATTCTCGGAAACCAAATGATCCTGTCCGAAATTTTCAAACTTGAACATCAATTCATCCAGATTTACCCCGGTCAGTTGCAGCTGAGGACTCAGATATATATGATTCCTGTCCGAACCATTGAAATATCCACTCATGGAGATGTTGCCACCGGCAGCATCCATGGTTAGTGTGTCTATGTAGAGGAAATGATCTTTCGTCACGCGGATGTCTCCATGCAGGTTGCGCAAATGAATCCTGTGATATGTCAGATCACCAATGTCTGCCTTCAAACCCAAATCACTAAAGGGAATATCAAACACACTGAACACTGAATCATGATCTGCTGAAGAGGTTCCGGACTCAGGAGCTGGATTAAATGCAAACAACTGATCAAAGTCAAGCCTGCGGGATTTCAGAACAACATAATCCCCACCACCTGAATTCTGAGCTTCACCGAGGTACCTTCGCAGGCTAATAGCAAAATCAGTGCGACCAAGTACTCCGGAAAAGTCATCAACCAGAAGTTCATCAGGAGTAATTGATGCGTGGCCATGAAAGCGTTCGAGCCTCAGCGGATGCATCTTCATGGAGGCCTCAATCTTGTCAATGTCAAGATCAGCTGATTTCCACTCCCCGTCAAAAGTCAGGTCCGCCACCCCGTGAACCTTCAGCCCCCTGATCTCTTCATGCCGGTATTCTTCAGGCACATAATTCTCTCCCTTGTAGGAGAAGATATCTTCAAGCTGCAGCAGATCAGAAGTGAGCTGCACATCTATACTGGTATGCCCTTGTTTGACATCGCTCATCCAAAGCTCGTAGTGTTCGACACCTCCATTGAAATGAAAATCGCTCTTGTCAATCATGCCGCTGAAATCCTTTATCGCAAGACTGGAGTCACTGATGATTACATCTGCGTGAAAGTCATGAAAAGTGTGTGGGTAATGCGCAAAATCGGCGAAAAGATCATCGATAAAAAATTCGCCAATGGGCAAGAAAGCGGATTCTGTGAATGAACGGGCGGAGGCAATAAAATGAAGGTCTGTTTTGAAATTTGTGATTTGCTCATCTACTATATCACCCAACGTGGTATCCACCGATGTCAGTTCTTTAAGGTCTAGCATCTGCGACCATAGTGAAGCCTTTACTTCTACCGGAATATCGGTGTGATGCAAAACGGCAGGAAGATCATCAATTCTGGCTGCTAAATGAAAATCGCTTGAGCCCACTCTGATGTCAAATCTGTCAATCTGAGCTGCATGACCATCCATTTTCGCATGGACATTTATGCCCTCCACTGCAATCGGGAATTCACCAGCTGTAAAACCAAGATCTGTAATGGTCAATTCAGTGTAATACGACTCATTTAATTTCTCAATGCTGCGCTCCGGGTGCTCCAGATCTATAATGTCGTGGAAATTCATGTCGAAAACGACACTACCATGAAGACCCTGCAAATCTTCTACACCCAGAAATCTCGACAAAAACTCCAACTGGAAGTCCGCATGGAGCTTCATTTCAATTTCAGGTGAAATAAAATTTCTCACCAGAAGATCCCCTTTAAAAGTACCTGTCTCAGGCCTTGCAGTTATATCCTTCAACGAAAATTCCATGGTACTCGCATCACCCTTCTCACCTGAGGTAAAATGACCATGGAAATACAACTCATCCAGCTTTCGATCCGTTTGACGATTGCTGAAAAATGCCTCTTCACAGCCAAAGTCAGCATCAATTCTCGGGAGATTGCCATTGACCGATTTTCCCTTTAATGTAGCCGAGAAATAAATATTACCACCATTGCGGAAACGCTCCAGAGTTGGAATCATATCGTTCGGAGCAAAGGCAATTAACAAATCAAAATTGGGTTTTTTGCCGGAGAACCGGATATCCATATTGAGATCATCATCCACATCTATAGCGCCATCCATATTAAAAACACCGTTCTCGAGGCGAACAGTACTTGGCTGCATGGTTAGTACCTGATCAGACTCGCGAAAATCTATCTGTGTATCAAGTTCAAAGTGTTTACGGCGAATAAAAGTGGAATCTCCTTCACTCAGTACACTCAGCATAAACTTACTATCCAGGTTCAGCTTCACATGATCGGGTGACTGGCTGAGTGAAGAAGTCGCCTCCTGAACATAAAAATCGAGCAATACATCACTGGCTTCGTTGTACTTCCTCAGATCAATATCAGTCAAACCAATTTTCCGGATATCAAGGTGGAGATCTTCTTCAACCTCTTCTATGTCCTTTGTCGAAGAAAGGGCATTAACGATGTTGAAGCTTCCATCGGTATGCTGGGTAGCATGAATAGAGCCCTGTTTTAACTGAATGGAACGAATATCAAACTTCCCGCCTAATACTTTCCACAGATTGAAGCCAACGAAAAGTTCGTTCACATTCAACAGAGGATCCTGAGTCGTGTCTTTAGCTTCGAATATCCTGACATGTTCGAGATCAATACTGATATCCGGAAAAGCGGTAAAAGGCGAAATATGACTACCCTCTATGGTTAAGCACCCTGAAAAATCTTCGTTCATGTGCGTTACCAATTCGCTCACGATACGATCCTGATTCCAGTAAACAATTAATACCACCAAGGAGAATAAAAGCACAGGAATAAGCAAAGTGAAAAACAGGAACTTTTTCCAGTATTTCCTGATCCAGCGCATACGGGTTAAGATTTTAGTGATTAAACCAAAAGTGCCGAGATAAGTTCAGACAATAAATCAGTATCCCTTTCTTGTCAGATCTGTGATGGTGCGACTGTACATCGAATCCATCCATCTCTCGCCAGCTTCCTTGTGCGATATAACAAGCACCGGCATCAATGATGCCCATTTCCGGCCCTCGGGAGTTTCATAGAATTCGATCAGAACATTAATCTCTTCTACGGAGAAATGCTCTGCGTAAGAGACTACCAGATACTCGGCAACTTCATCCTTCGCAGATTTCTCCAGTTCGCCGGATTTTTTCATCCAGTACTCCGATTCAACTTCAGGATAGACCTCCTTCAGAGAATCAATAACGGCCTCTACACCACCCTCAGTCAAAGAACTGAGAATTCCCGATTTCTCTGCAAGTTCCCGAAAAGCCTTACGAAATTCAGCAGTTTGGGCTATGGATTGAAATGAGAAAACAAAACTGAAAATAATTATGACCGAAAAAACTTTATACATGTCTATTCGGTCAATTTCAACGTCTCGTAAAATGTGTCAATCAACTTCTGGTCCTCTTCAGCAAAATCATCATTGAGTAACATGGTGATCACCAACAGACCATTGTCTTTTCCGCCATACGATAATACAGTGTATTCTTCATCGGAACCCTGGTAAGTCAGTGTTGAACGTTTTCCCTCCAATGTGATGCCGCTATCCAGTTTGATCTTTACATCTTTATCCTTACGGGTATATCCGTAGCTCACGCTCTCCTTGGTCATTTCATCCATCATAAGATCGATAAGCATCGTTGGATCCATGGTGCGATATTCCTGAACAAGAACTCCGGAACCGCTGGCCTTCATGACCATCACCTGATCGATACCAGATCCCACGTTGATCTGAGAAGCGCTAAGCGTTTTGTCATACTTGAAACTGATAAAATCATCGGAATAGGTCCTCAGTGGCTGGTCTACCACTTCTACCTGAATTTTCTCTCCCTTCGGAGTAACATAATCATGTTTCTTACCGAGGTCTGTCTTAATGCTAT
>JBEAZL010000095.1:0-3984 GCA_041170085.1 Bacteroidota bacterium | reverse complement strand
TCCATATCGTTATTAGTGCTGGTCTCAGATTGCCTGGGCCAGCAAGCCAGCCTGCACAACACAAAATCCCATTTAAACCATTATCAGGATACCGTCTGGATCCTTGGAGGCGATAAGGTTCTCGATGATCATTTCCGGAAATGGAAACTTGATCTTGTGCTTGATGCCCGGAATACACTTGTCGGGCAAACTTCTGCGCGGCTGGGTGGTATAAGGGTAGGACTCGAATACCGGAGGGTTCACAGGTTTGGAATAGGATTTTACTCTCTGGGCGATGGCGTGGAGGTGGAATCCCTCGATGACTTCGATTCTCGCGTAACCAGTGGAAATGTCTCTTTGGGCTACTCATCAATATTCTATGAAAGGGTTATCTACTTTAGTCCGAAGTGGGAGGTATCTGCTGCAGCACATAGTGGTATCGGAACAGTGAGCGGTGTTGTTCGATTGGAAGGCGAGTCTTCCGAATACACCTGGAAGAAGACTGTGAGGCCCGTCGAATTATCTTCTTCGGGATATTACAATTTCACCTATTGGCTCAGCGCCGGAGGAGGATTGGGATATCGGATCATCAGGAACACACCTGAGGAAATCAGAGATGTATACAACGGGCCAGTGCTTATTGCCAAGGTGAAGATTCGTTTCGGAAAACTGGTCAGAAGCATTTGGAATAAGGAGGTGAGATATGAATACTGAGGACATACAGGCCAGAATGGCCAGCTTAGCTGCTGATCTGAACAGACACAATCACTTGTATTATGTTCTGAACAAGCCTGAGATTTCCGATTATGAATTTGATCAGCTGCTGAAGGAGCTCGAAAAGCTTGAGGAAGAATATCCGCAATTCGCCGATGTGAACTCGCCAACCTCGAGGGTAGGTGGAGATATCACGAATAAGTTTGAAAAGGTGAAGCATGCCCGCCCCATGTTATCACTTACCAACACATACAATGAAGAAGAGATAAGTGAGTGGGTTGAAAGAGTCGTGAAAGCGGCTGGCAAACCTGTGACTTATGCTTTGGAATTGAAGTATGATGGTGTGGCCATCTCCATATTTTATGAGAATGGTAAGTTCATCAGAGCCGTTACCAGAGGTGATGGTGAAACAGGCGAAGACGTAAGTGCAAACGTGCGCACTATCAGGTCAGTTCCTCTTACCCTTCATGGAGATTATCCCGAATCTTTTGAAATCAGGGGCGAGATTTTTCTGCCCAGAGATGTATTCGATGCTCTGAACAGAGAACGTGAGGAATCGGGAGAGGAGCTATACGCCAACCCGAGAAATACTGCCGCAGGTACCTTGAAACAGCAGGATAGCGGGGAAGTGGCAAAGCGCAAACTCGACTGTTATCTGTATTTTATTCTGTCGGACAAACACTCTTTCAGACGACATACCGAAGGCATACATCAGGCTGCATCGTGGGGTTTTAAGGTGCCGTCAGAGAAAGAGCAGATGATTTCCCACGCTACCGATGTGAAGGAAATCATGAACTTCATTCATCACTGGGACAAGAAGAGATTCGGACTGCCGTTCGACATTGATGGAGTTGTCATCAAGGTAGATGAAATGGATATGTGGGACGAGCTTGGCATGACAGCTAAGAGCCCAAGGTGGGCGATTGCCTACAAATTCAAGGCTGCCACAGCCGCTACAAGGTTGAACAAAATCACATACCAGGTTGGCAGAACCGGAGCCATTACGCCGGTGGCCAATCTGGAACCTGTTCTGCTGGCCGGAACCAGGGTGAAGAGAGCATCATTGCACAATGCCGATCAGATAGAGAAACTGGATATCCGCGAAGGCGATATTGTTTTTGTCGAGAAGGGCGGTGAAATCATCCCCAAGGTCACAGGGGTCGACATGAATAAGCGCGAACTCTTTTCGCAGCCGCATTCATACATCACACATTGTCCGGAATGCAAAACACCACTGATCCGGAATGAGGGTGAAGCGCTCCATTATTGTCCGAATGAAACGGGATGTCCTCCTCAGATCATTGGCAGAATGGATCATTTCATCTCGCGGAAGGCCATGAACATCGAAGGCCTCGGAACAGAGACCATAACAGGATTGTACAGAAAGGGCATTATAAGCGATGCATCCGATCTGTATGTATTGAAATATGATGATCTTATCGGTGTTGAGTTCACCATCACCGATGAATTCGGAGAGAATGAGAGAACCCGGACTTTGCAGGATAAGTCGGTTCGCAATATGCTGAGTGGAATTGAGGCGAGCAGGAATGTGCCTTTTGAACGGGTTTTATTTGCCCTTGGAATCCGCTTTGTCGGCGAGACAGTGGCGAGGAAACTTGCCAGACATTTCAGGAGTCTTGATAAAATCCGGGCTGCTACCCGGGAGGAACTGATGGCGGCTGATGAAGTGGGCGAGAAAATTGCCGACAGTATTCTTGTCTGGTTTTCTGATGAACGCAATGTCCGCATGGCTGAAAAGCTTAGAGATGCAGGCCTGCAGTTGGAGTCTGTAGAGAGCGGGGAGTCTGTGGTGAGCGATAAACTGGCAGAAAAGACTTTCGTGGTGAGCGGAGTGTTTTCTTCGTTTACACGCGATGGTATCAAACAGAGCATAGAACAGAACGGGGGAAAAGTTGTAGGTTCAATTTCAAAGAAAACCTCGTACGTTGTGGCCGGAGAAAACATGGGACCCGAGAAGCGTAAGAAAGCGGAGGAACTGGGTATACCCGTCCTCTCTGAACAAGACTATATCAATTTGATCCAATGACGAACACTGACCTGCAGAAAAAGACCGATGCATTCGCAAGACTTCTTACGATCATGGACGAGCTGCGTGCAGGATGTCCGTGGGACAGAAAACAGACAATGGAGTCTTTGCGTCACCTCACCATCGAGGAGGTGTACGAATTGGGTGATGCTATCCTGAGTGGCGATATGAATGCCATCAAGGGTGAAATCGGCGATTTAATGCTGCACATGGTTTTCTATTCCAGAATTGCCAGTGAAACGAACGACTTTGATATTGCCGATGCTTTGAATGCAATCTGTGAGAAGCTCATCCACAGACATCCGCATATATATGGCGATGTGAAAGTGGCTGACGAAGAAGAGGTGAAGTCGAACTGGGAAAAAATAAAACTCAAAGAGGGAAAGAAGAGTGTGCTTGAAGGTGTACCGATGTCTTTGCCTGCCATGGTTAAGGCACAGCGCATTCAGGATAAGGCAAGAGGTGTTGGTTTCGACTGGGAGCATGAGGGACAGGTGTGGGAGAAGGTGCAGGAAGAACTGGCAGAGTTTAAGGAAGAGTCAGATAAGGGAGGCCCCGGCATGGAAGATGAATTCGGTGATGTACTTTTCTCACTGATTAATTATGCCCGTTTTAAAGGCATTAATCCTGAGGATGCCCTGGAGAAAACAAACAGGAAATTCATCAAGCGTTTTCAATATCTGGAATCCGAGAGCGCCCGGGACGGGAAGAAGCTCGGTGAAATGACACTGAACGAGATGGATGAATACTGGAACAAAGCAAAACTTCTCTGATGCGTTTTGATACAATGATCATAGGTTGTGGTGCGGCGACGCCGACGCTGAGGCATAAGCCCAGTTCACAACTCGTGAACATTCATGAGCGTTTGTTCCTGGTTGATTGTGGCGAAGGAACCCAGATGGAACTTCGTCGCTACAGAGTAAGGTTTCAGCGCATCGACCATATTTTCATTTCTCACCTTCACGGCGATCACTATCTGGGCCTGATGGGCTACATGAGCAGCCTTCACCTCCTGGGCAGACAACACGATCTCCATATCTATGCCCCGCCGGATCTAAAGATGCTGATAGAGGTCAATCTGCGCGCATCACAAACCTACCTGAGCTACAGGTATATTTTTCATGAACTTGATTTCACTTCGTTGCAGGTTCTTTTTGAAGATGAGCAGGTCGAGGTGCTCTCTTTTCCCCTGAAACATCGCATTGAGTGTTGTGGTTTTTTATTCAGGGAAAAACCCCGCCAAC
>JBEAZL010000094.1:0-2601 GCA_041170085.1 Bacteroidota bacterium | reverse complement strand
GTCGGCAAGATATGCTTCCAGCTCAACCTTATCGCGCGATCTCTTGCCTTCCACCTCGGGTGAAATGTTGTAGTACAACAGCATCAATAAGGCAACAAGAAGGGAATAGATCAAAGGCAGTCGTACCACCTTTTTAAGTCTCGCGAAAGTGCCTTGTCCGGGCTCACGCTGGGTAACTGTCATGCCAACCAGCACAAGTACGAGAATCAGAAACAGGTTGGTGAATACTCCGTATGTCCTGGCATCTTCCATGGTATAGGAAGTAAACGCCCCGAACATCCAGCGAAGTCCCAGCCACAGGGCGGCTGCAACCAAAGGCAGCCAGATTGCACTTTTTTTCAGGAAATTCAACATCATCAACCGTTCATCGAAATGAGGAATTCCTCATTGTCTTTGGTTCTGTCAATACGATCCTTTACAAATTCCATGGCTTCCACAGGGTTCATATCGGCGAGATGGCGACGCAGAATCCACATGCGCTGCAATACATCGCGGTCGTGGAGCAGGTCTTCTCTTCGTGTACCTGAAGAAAGGATATCGATAGACGGGAATATCCGGCGGTTGGAAATACGGCGATCGAGCTGCAGTTCCATGTTACCGGTACCCTTGAATTCTTCGAAGATCACCTCGTCCATTTTGGATCCGGTATCTACCAGGGCTGTGGCGATGATAGAGAGCGAACCTCCGTTTTCAATCTTTCTTGCCGCACCGAAGAAACGCTTGGGTTTCTCAAGGGCATTGGCTTCCACACCACCGGAAAGTACTTTTCCGCTTGATGGCGCAACAGTGTTGTATGCACGTGCGAGCCTGGTAATGGAGTCGAGAAGAATGCACACATCATGTCCACATTCTACCAGTCTCTTGGCTTTTTCAAGAACGATATTGGCAATTCGCACGTGACGCTCTGCAGGTTCATCGAAGGTCGATGACACTACTTCGGCTTTCACACTGCGTTTCATATCGGTAACTTCCTCAGGGCGTTCGTCGATGAGAAGAACGATGAGGTAGGTTTCCGGATGATTTTGTGCGATGGCATTGGCAACATCTTTCAGGAGTGTCGTTTTACCGGTTTTGGGCTGAGATACGATCATACCCCTCTGCCCTTTTCCGATGGGAGCAAACAAATCCATGATTCGCATGGAAATGTTCGAGTTGTCATCTGCAATGCGGAAGCGTTCCTGCGGAAAGAGCGGCGTCAGAAACTTAAATGGTACCCTGTCGCGCACAAAGGCCGGGTCGCGGCCGTTGATTTTCTCCACCGCAATCAGAGGAAAGAACTTTTCACCCTCTCTCGGTGGTCGAATGGATCCGCGAATGGTATCTCCGGTAAGCAGTCCGTATAGCTTGATCTGCTGCTGAGATACATATACATCGTCCGGTGAATTCAGGTAATTGAAGTCTGCTGAACGGAGGAATCCAAATCCATCAGGCATGATTTCCAGAACACCCTCTGCGATAACGAGTCCGTCAAAATTGTAACCATGTTCGTCGGGCTGTCCGCGCTTGGAGCGATCGGGCCTGGCAATGTTTGGATTTTGCTGGTGTTGCTGAGGTCTGTTCTGCTGTCGGTTTTGATCCCTGTTCTGGTTTTGGTTTTGGTTCTGTTCCCGATTCTGATCACGGAATTGATCCCTGTTCTGGTTCTGTTCGCGATTCTGATCGCGAGGCTCTCTGAACTCACCTCTGTTTTCTCTTTCGCGATGAGGATGCTGGTGGCGATCGCCATGGCGTTCCTGACGTTCCTGTCTGGCTGGTCTTTCCTCCTGAGAGCCTTCAGCCGGAGCTGTTGTGGAAGGACTTCCGAAATCCAGTTTTTCCTGAACAGGCTCTGAAGCCTGAGCTGCAACATCTGAAGCTTGTTCCGCATCAGGTGTATCGGCTTTTTTGCCACGGGTACGTTTCTTCTTTCCTGCGTCGTCGCCTGTTGGCGTTTCGGCCGCAGCTTCGGGTTGTGAGGAAGATTCCTGGTTTTGTTGTTTCCAGGCTTCTACAGCCTGAACATCCAGTATTTTATAGACGAGGTCTTGTTTCTTGAGTTTATCTGCATTGGCAATGTCAAGTTTTTCAGCAAGCTCCTTGAGCTCGCCCACCTTCATTGCATTCAGCTTAATAATGTCGTACATACGTTGTGACTAAAAAAGGAAGGAAGTGAATGGGAAAGAATAAAAAAGAAATAGCGATTGTTTTTAAAAGGCAGAGGACTCTGCCTGAAGAGTTCCGCAAGTGTACGACAAAAATGTATGTCCCGGTATTTTTTTTTGAGTATCACAGGATTCCTGAACATCCGATTTTTAGTGCTGCATGCCTGAATTGCCCGTGAATCATTAGGTTTGCAACCAAACTAAGTGAAATGATTCAGCGTATTCAGACCCTCTTCCTTGCTGCCTCTGCAGTGCTCTCTCTGCTTATGTTTTATCTGCCCCTGGCTTCATTTCTGCCAGCTATTCCTGAATTTCCGGAGGGCAAACTATATCTGTACAGACAGGTAATAGGTACAAGCGAATACCCGACTGACTCCCTTTTAATGTCGCCCTTTCTCGCCATAGTATTTGCATTGTCGGTATTGGCGATATTCCTGTTTCAAAACCGGAAAAGGCAGTT
>JBEAZL010000093.1:0-16129 GCA_041170085.1 Bacteroidota bacterium | reverse complement strand
AGCTACCCTACTTCCCTTTTCCTTTGGGCTGTCCACTACCCGGCTTCGGCCTGGGCTGTTTTGGCGCTTCGTCATCTTCACCGGGTTCAGACATGATAAGATTCTGAGTGGGATCTGTATCTCCGGATTCAAGCCTGGTTAAAAGCTCATCCAGCTGTTCGGCGGAAAGGCCTTTGGCAATGATCTTATGATCCTTGTCCATGAGGTATACTTTCGGCGTGCTGTTCACATCCCAGTACTTCCTGTAGTTCAGGCTTTGCTCAGTGGTAATTCTGCGTAGCATCAGCACATTTGCACTGTCCTGCTTCATGATTTCAGGTGAATCACTCACATTAATCCAGTCAAGATTCTTCTCCTTTACAAACTTCTTCCAATCCTTATTCTCAAGTTCATTCTCGAGAGCATAAACCCCGAATCCTTTGTCTTTCCATTTATGATAGAGGTCCATTAGTTTGGGAATCTCCTTCTTGCAATGCCCGCATGAGCTTTCCCAAATCACCAGAAGGGTGTACTTGGTACCCATATCGTGCATACTGATCCACTTGCCTGAAGTATCGGGAAGTATGATGTTCGGAGCAATCTCGTCGCACAAACAATAGCGTTTTTCATCGCTCGCCTTGATAATATCAGTCATCTTATCCGGCTTCAGCCAGGTAACCTTTCCAGTCTTGTAATAGGCTTCCACCATGGCTACAAAAACCTCGTCCATGCACATGATCTTACTTGTCTCACCCCAATAGGTAAAATGATGAACAATCATTTTGAAAGCGTCCTCATTCCCTTCTGTTTTTGCAATCAGATCTTTCGCAAGTTTCACAACGGTATCGGGTACCATGGGCAATACCTGTCCGGTGTATTTGTCGAGAAGGCGCTGAAAACCCTGATCCCTCACCATTCTCGGATCCTTCAGGTCAACATGATCCCAATAGTGATTCCGGTAATAGTAGTATTTCCACTTCTTGCCATCCTCCTCGCTCATTCCAAAAGGTGCCTCAGGTATCTCCACATCTATATTCATCCTCAGAAGCTTCACAGAGAGAAGATTGGGGTACTTCGAGATAATGTCTTTCTGATACGCCACTACATCATCGTTCAGTTTACCGATCAACTCACGGCACCTTGACTTTTCATCTTCAGTATGGGCATTAACAGTGTCTGCAAGAATGGCATCACACGGTTCTCTCTCCCTTCGTTTGTCATTGATAAAACGGATGTATTCAAAAAATACCCGGTTATTTTCTGACTCTTTGATTTTGATATTCTCAATACGACCGGTGGTGTCCAGCTCAATGTTGATATTCTCCTGATCCACAATAATTTCTACGAGCTTCGGGCCCGGGAGCACCAATGCATACTTGCCACACTCATTGAAGGGTTTGCCGGGAAAAGAGAAGTTACCCTTGCTGTCAACACGCGCAGTGTCGTTGTAATACAATTTTGCACCGTAATAATTCGCCAGAAAGATCGATGTATCCCTCAGCCCTGTCACCTTACCCTTAATGGTGTAAGGCCCTTGGGCATGGGCGCTGATGAAACTTCCAAGTCCGGCGAATAATAAAACAGCTGAAATAACGAGATGACGCATAAGTTCTATCGGTTTGCTTGTATGACCACAAAATTCAGGTGTTGGTTGTTCGTCCTGACCACGTTAACATTTCGTTTCCAATAGTCGGATCTTCAAAACACGAACTGCGCTTTTCAAAGTTTGTTCCAAAGCCTTACAGTATTGGAAAATTCATAAAAAAAGCCCCGCACTGCGGGGCTTTTCAATAGACTGACAAAAATATCTTAGTGTCTTACCACCAGTTTGCGGGTCAGCTCTTCACTGCCTGCAATAACCTTTACGAAGTAGATACCCTCAGAAAGATTAGCTGTTGGGAGTGTAACCACACCAGCAGTCAGGATCTTAGATGAAGCTACTGTCTTGCCGGTAATATCGAGGATATTCACCTGGCCACCTACCCATGATTCAGTTGCGTTAACAAAAACGTTTTCATCGGCTGGGTTCGGGAAGAACATTGGGCCTGTTGGCTCGTCAGAAGCTACAGATACTCCGGTTGATTCCCACAGCTCAACATCGTCAACATAGTACAAACCTGCACCACCAGCGGTGTTGGTTCCGTAAAAGTCAACAGCGGCAATCTGATTCAGACCAGCAGCACCGTTTGCATTGTTGAGCGACCACTGCCATGAATGAATCATCTCACCGTTGATGTAAATCAATCCGAGATCGGCATCCTGATCAGCGGTAACCTGAATATCAAACCACTCACCAATGGTGATCTGAGCATCACCGCCTTCAACACCACCTGCAGTCCATGTAACGGTGCCTGTTCCATCAACAAATACGTCCACAGCCCACTGATAGGTTGTGCTGGAACTGCTCCACTGGTGCATCAGGTTGAAGTATGCACCCTGGCTCTGAACGAGCATCTTCCACTTCACATCGTACTTACCAGAATTGGCATAAGGACCGATAGGCAGAACGAGGTCAACTCCGGTACCGGCAATTTTTGCACTGTTCGAACCTGAGTAAGCAAAGTCGGTTGACACTTCACCGTCAACACCTGCACTACCATCCCAGGTGTCCCATCCATCGCCCTGTTCGGCTACGCCCACTCCGGCAGTGTATGATTCAAAATCGTCAGAAAATAGAAGGGTCTGAGCTGAAAGGCTGAGACCTGCAAAGAAAGCACCAGCTACGAGTAAATGTTTTCTCATGATCATTAAGGTTTTATTGATTGGTTTATTCGAAACAAGTGCAAGTTAGAAAAACCAACACAACCAAGCAAAAACCTGCATGATTCTTTTCAGGTCACTATTGCACTCTTTCGGTAACCATATACGCTTCAATGAGTTGCCTGAATTCCTGATTCAGCGCCCGCTCCGCGTTTTTTGCATACCACAGATGGAGGTCTTTTGACATCACCTCTTTCGAATAATCAGCTCTGCTCTTGTGCTCTGCCACAAGGTCAGCAGCCTCTTTCAGTCTGTCGCCCCACTTCCAGATAACCTCGTGATTACCGTCGATGCACAACACCACCGGTATAGCTCTTTTATCACCTCGTATCACATCCGACATGATGTCCGGATTGTCATCCCGCAAAGCGATGAGTACATTGACATTCTTGAGGGCTTCAGCGATTTTAACAATACCCGGCAATACCTGAGCACTATCGCCGCACCAACCTTCTGTGATCACGAGCCAGGTGTATGTCGCAGCAGATCGTTTCGCCATTTCAGTGATTTGCGGATCAACGTTGAATGACCTATCCCAACGGTTCATGCGGTGCTCATTCAGCTTGCTGTATTCCAGTAAAGACTCGGTTTGCTCATGTCCCGTGACTTTATTCTGCTGGTGCAATTCGTTGATAAGCCTGCGATACGTCGGGTAAGTCATCGCTCCGGGAAATCCTCTTTGGGCGTATTCTCTGATATGTTCGTAATTCATAAGTCTATTTATTCCTGTTTCTTTCAGCGTCCAAATGTGCATCCGGTATCTATATTTGCGGGTGATGAATATCACCGGCAACCTCCGTAAAATGTCATCTGTGTATGACAAACCCATCCAGTACTCTCTTGTTCTGCGCGACGTGCTGGAAATGATGGAACCAGTTCCCCTCAACGAATTGGTGGGCAGGGAGATCTCTATCCGGTTCGAGAACGCCATACACTGCGTTGAAACGGGAAAGAAGATCAAAAAATCATTCGGAGAAGGACTCAGTTATGATGCCTGGCTTACTTCCCCGCAGGCATCACCCAGTATCACCAGACCTGAACTGAGCAGAATTCACGAGGGAATTGCCATCCGCGACTACGAATGGGAAATGGAGCATCATAACCAGCCACATATAGTCTATCTGACGAGAACCAGCGATATCAAGGTGGGTGTAACCAGAGCAACCAATGTTCCAACGCGGTGGATAGATCAGGGAGCGGTTGAAGCAATCATTCTCGCTGAGACCCCATACCGCCAGCTGGCAGGACTCATCGAGGTTTCACTGAAAGATCATTTTCCCGATAAAACCCATTGGCAGAACATGTTGCGGAACGTATTCATGAATACAACACCCATGATTCAGGCAAAGGATAAGGCACTGAATGTGCTCCCGGCAGAATTTGAGGATTTCATATCAGACAATGATGAGGTCACCGAAATCCTTTATCCGGTTATACAATATCCTGTGAAGGTCAGAAGCATGAAACTCGACAATGAGCCGGAGATTCAAGGAAAGCTGATGGGAATCAGAGGGCAATATCTCATGTTCGAAAACGGGGCGGTCATCAATATCCGGTCACACGCCGGTTACCGCGTCACCCTTTCTTACTGACCAGCTGACAATTTTTCCGTCATCACCGCACGAAGCAATCATTTCACCCACCCAGATCAGATCGTTCACTGAGCGGTTGTGTCCTCCCAAGGCCATGTCGCCCCGGAAAATGAATTGCATAGTTGATGAATCCCACAATTTGACCGTTTTATCCCTCGATGCGGAAGCAATCCATTGTCCATCAGGCGAGACCTCTAAGGCATACACTGCATAATTGTGGGCCGGAATGGATAACACTTCGGTTTGTTCTTTCCATACCCTAATGTGCGCGTCTTTACCTCCGCTGAAAAGGAGCGATCTGTGTGAATACCATAAGAGCGAATAAACCCCTCCCTGATGTGCCTGCCAGCAATGGTTGATCCTGACCGGATCAAGTGAAATTTCATGGATGTTGCCCAAAGAAGTACAGACCAACAAGGTTTTCTCATCTTTGAAAATGACCTGTCTGCATTTATTCCCATCAGGTTTGATGGCATGATTCAGGGTCATATCCGGATCATCCCAGACAAATATTTTTCCATCGCCACCTGCCGTAATCAGACGCGTTCGATCTGCCGACAAGCGGATATCGAAAACCCCTTGCCGGTGGAGCTCAATGCACCTTTCCTCCCTGAGATTGCCCACGTCTATGATGTGGATCCGACCAGAGGCTGCTCCTGCAAATAAGCGCCCGGACGATGCATCGTACATCACCGAATAAACGGGCTCACCAAGCCGTACAACACAACCGGTCTGCCCTTTCAAAAGGTCCCATTCCACCACGAAGCCATCTGAACCGGCTGAAAAGACTGTGCCCGGAGTCCTGCCCTCACAGAGGGAATACACAGGGCCGGTATGACCTTTATGCACCAGTATAGATTCGAGACGGGACATATTGCAAAGGTACGGCTTCATGAAAGCTATCTTTGCGGCCTATGCAGTCCGGATTTCCCGCTCAGTTTATTCAGATCGCCATGGTCGTATTGATCATTGTAGCATTTGTGCGGTGGATCCGACAAAAACGACGCAATGACGATTTGCTCGACCAATAAAAATGCAGATATCTATGAGTTCCCCCTCCATACCTAAAGGCACCCGCGATTTCTCTCCGCAGGAAATGGCCAAGCGCCAATTCATATTCTCTACGCTCAGACAAGCCTTTGAAAACTTCGGATTCCAGGCATTGGAAACCCCGAGCATGGAGAATTTGTCGACCCTCACAGGTAAGTACGGCGATGAAGGTGATCAGCTCATATTCAGAATACTGAACAGCGGAGATTTTCTGAAAGGTGTTGAAGACACAGATCTGCAGCAGAGAGACCTGAAAAAAATGGCGGGAAACATTTGCGAGAAGGCACTTCGCTATGACCTGACAGTTCCCTTCGCCCGCTACGTGGTCATGAACCGCAACCAGCTGGTTTTCCCGTTCCGCCGGTATCAGATACAGCCAGTATGGCGTGCTGACAGACCCCAAAAAGGACGCTACCGCGAATTTTATCAGTGCGATGCCGATATCATCGGAACAGATTCACTGATCTGCGAGATTGAGCTGATTCAGCTGTTTAATACTGCGCTTGCCAGGCTCGGACTGCCTTCTTTTACCATTAAGATCAATAACCGTAAAATACTTGCCGGAATTGCCGAGGTGACCGGTTTGGCTGAACGGATGGGTGTTATTACCGTAGCCATTGACAAGCTCGATAAGATAGGCTGGGATGGAGTTCAGAAGGAACTGAAGGACAGAAATATCGCGGAAAGCGGCATTGCCTCTCTGCGCAAGTTCTTTGACTTCAGCGGAGACAATGAGGCCAAGCTCAGATTTCTTGAAAAGGAGCTATCCGGGTCTGAGACAGGATCACAGGGAGTTCGTGAACTCAAAACTGTAATGGATCTTTCTTCCGGAGCAGGTGCATCAGATCATCTTGAAATAGACATCACTCTCGCACGCGGACTGAATTACTATACAGGCGCCATATTCGAAGTAAAAGCCAATGGTGTAAGTATGGGCAGTATATGCGGTGGTGGACGGTACGACGATCTTACCGGAATCTTCGGACTACCGGGGGTTTCAGGCATAGGAATTTCCTTCGGCGCCGACAGGATTTACGATGTGCTCGAAGAACTCAATCTGTTTCCCGATAACATTCTGCAATCCACACGCATTCTGATTACCAACTTCGGTGATGAGGAAATGAAGGCGGGTCTCAATCTGGTTACACAGTTGAGAAGTCAGGGTATTGCATCTGAGCTCTATCCGGAAAATTCCAAGATGAAGAAACAGATGAAGTACGCAGACGATAAGCGCATTCCATTCGTAGCCCTGCTTGGAAGTGATGAGATGTCGAGAAAGGAGGTATCCGTGCGCAACATGCAGAACGGTGAGCAGGTCGCTATTCGTTGGGAAGATCTGGCTGATTTCCTTCGTAATCAGCACTGAGAGGATCTGACCCGAAGGCAAATTCCTCACGGGAACTCCAGTTACCAATGATGCCGGGCTGTTTCACCAGAGTCTCGTGAAGTTCTATGAAATTCTCGCGGGTAATGACAATAGCCCCCATGCTTCCAAGATGATCGTTGTAGACCTGACAATCGATCAGTGGAAAACCTGCAGCCTGAAGCCTTCTCGCCAGAAAGACCAGTGCGATTTTCGATGCATTCGGAACGCGTGAAAACATGCTCTCGCCAAAGAACATCCTTCCGACGGATACGCCATAGAGTCCGCCAACAAGCTTACCGTCGCACCACGTTTCCACACTGTGCGCATAACCCATGGAATGCAACTGCATAAGCGAATCCTTGAGTTCATCGTGGAGCCAGGTATTTCCCACTCTCTCCCCTTCCCTGCACCCCTCCACCACTTCCGCAAAAGCCTTGTCGAATGTGCATGAGTATGTACCGCGATTGATGATGTTGCGCATGCTCTTGCTCACCTTCACATCCGAAGAGATGAGGATGGCTCGTTCCATAGGGTGCCACCACCAAATCTTGCCCGGAACATTATACCACGGGAAAATTCCCTTGCGATAGGCAGCAAGCATCCTTCTGGTACTCAGATCACCACCGATGGCAACCACATCAGAGCCAAACTCCTCGTAGGTCGGAAACCAAAAATCATATTCAGGATCTGAAGTATGCACTGCGTTGAATTGTAGCCCTAATTTCGGCGAATGTCCGAAAAAACCATATCGCTTCTGCGAGAGATCATCTCGGGCGAATTACCCGGGGAACGTGCACATGCGCGCATGACACTCCGCGGAAGAATACCGGCAAGGGAAGCCATGCTGCTCGATCCGCCTCCCAGAAACAGCGCTGTGCTCATTATGATGTACAGAAAGCAGAACAAGTGGTTCACAGCACTCATGAAGCGACCCGATTATGAGGGAGTTCACGGAGGACAGGTAAGTTTTCCGGGGGGCAAAGAGGAGTCGGAAGATCAGTCTCTGCTGCATACAGCCCTGCGGGAAGGCCATGAAGAAACAGGAATCCATTCCGACCAGCTACACCCGATAGGAGCCCTGAGCAGGATTTACATTCCTCCCAGCCATTTTCTCGTACATCCGTTCGTTGCCTACTCCCCGGTAACACCTGAATTTCAGCCCAACCAGCGAGAGGTTGAATCGATTATTGAAATTGAACCTGAACAACTGCTTTCGGAATCAGCCATGGGACTCGAACGCGTTTTCATCAGACAGCAGAACCTGTGGATGAAGGTTCCCGCATTCAATATCGGAGGACAGGTTGTGTGGGGAGCGACGGCCATGATTCTTTCGGAGTTCGTAGAGGTTTTTCAACCCGTTTTCAGAATGGATGAACCAAAATAAAATATGGCTGTACTGAACTCAAAATGCACCCGTTTAAGATGAAATATCTTCTCGCCCCCATATTGTTGATGTGCGGCCTGATACCGTCTCTCGTCAGGGGACAATCCATCGCTAATGAAAGTGAGTCTCGCCAGGTTCCTGCTATTGAGCAAAACCGCTGGGAGGTCAGCGAATACAATACGGCCAGTTCTAACTGGAGACAAATCGTAAACCAAGACCGAACCAATGAAGATTCCTGGGTTAATCTTTACAAAAGCATCAGATATGCGGAATATGGCGCACATGACAAAGACATTGAACCTGCGGTAAAACAAGAGCTGGAGTCGCTTCTCGCCGAGATGAAAGCGGCAGTGCCAAATAGTTTCGCATTTCACTATTGCACTTATCTGCAAAAGGGAAGAACCATTTCAGGATTTGAATCACTGAAGCAGGCACTTTCGCTTAGGTCCGGTAGCGTCGAATTATATGATGATGCCCTCAGCATGTACCTTATAGGGCACGACAAAAACTCAGCGAATACCTATGCCCGGAAAATCCGCGTTGAGACTCCCTTCAGTGCAGTTCAGTTGCAATACAATGCCAACGTCCTTCTCAGCCTTGAGCAGGGTGCTGTATTCATAACCAATGGCTATGCCGACACCTATCCCATTCTCGTGATGCAGGAGCTGGATAGAGTGCGGACAGACGTGAAAATTGTTTGTCTGGACTGGTTGCAGAATGAGACTTATCGAGCAGAGATTTCTGCATTAACCGGAGTTGAAATACCCTCCGGGAGCCGATCTGCACAGTTGGCTGCGCTTCTCAGTGGTAAAGTGAAATTACCCATATACACAGGCCTTACTCTTCCGCCTGCAGAATTATCAAAATTCAAAAAGGATTTATTCTCCACCGGCCTTGCGCTGAAACATAGTCCGCAAGGAGTTCAGAATTATGCTTCTCTGGCCTACAACTGGGAGAGATTCATGAAAGACCAGATAACTCATTCTGATCCACTGAATCGGAATTATCTGATCCCATTGTTTCACCTCAAGACATACTATGAGGAGCAGAAAAATGATCAGGCACTCGCAGAGGTAAAAGCCTATATCTCAGGTATAGCAGCTCATACAGATCAACAGGACAAGATCAATACTCTCCTCAGTAAATGACTACCGGAAAGCCGACATACAGGTCACTTTCCGATGAGGAACTGATGACATTGCTCGCCAGGCGCGACAGCAAGGCGTTTGAGGAGTTGTACGAACGGTATTCCAGGCTCATGTATAACTATTTCCTGAGAATGTTGTGGAAAGACCGGGAAAAAGCCCGGGATTTCACTCAGGATCTGTTCAGCAAAGTGGTAACAAGGCCGGAATCATTTGATATATCAAAGAATTTCAAAACCTGGTTCTACAGCATTGCACACAACATGTGTAAGAATGAATATGCCAAAGCTGAGGTCCGGAAAAATGCTCACAGTGAATTAGCTTACACAACAGAAACCACAGAGGCCGTAGGTGGAGGTAAGCAACTTGACCGCGATCACTTCAATGCCAAACTGGAAGAGGCATTGAATGAGCTCGATGAAATAAAGAAGACAACTTTTGTATTGCGCTTCAGACAGGAAATGTCGATTCAGGAAATCTCTGAGGTGATGAAGTGCAGCGAAGGCACAGTAAAATCCAGAATCTTTTACACCCTGAAACAACTCAACGAGAAACTAAAGGTATTTGAAGGCATCGCCATGTGGATCCTTTGGATAATGACAAGATAAACACCATGAAAGAGAATTTAAAATACGATCCCGAAGATCTTGAGTCGCTTTTGCTGCACAAGAACTTCCATGAATTGTATCCGGAAGAAAAGGAATTTGTACTCCGCCATATGGAAGGGCCGGGCGAATATGAATCCATGCGGAAGACCCTGCTGGATGTCATTGAGTCATCGCGCAATGAGCCATGGCTTGAGCCGGATGCTTCGATAAAAGCCAACCTCATGAAACACTATGCCAGTGAGGAACAAAGAGGTTTTACCATCTGGCTCAATACCCTCTTTGCCCAGGTTGCGGAGTGGTTCAAACCACAACCTGCCCTGCGTTACGCCATCGCCGGTTTGGCTGTGGTGGGAGTTGTCGTATCCATCTGGCTTGTGTCCAAGCCTCAACAGGAAGAGTTACTCGCCGAAAATATCACAAACCCGGCCAATCAGTCAGAGACATCAGAAAGCGGTGCCGGCGAAACACAATTACAGGCCAGCCAAAGTGAAAATGTTAAGCTCGCTGAAGAAGTCGCCGACTTAATTGCTGAAGCTCCAATGCCACCTGCTCCGGTTAGCATGGACATGGTTTCTGAAAATCTGACCGAAGAGGTAAACGAAGCGGAAACGGCAGTGATTCGGGAACCATCTATGGCACAATCAGGGCAATCCGCAGATGCTGAAGACATGCCAATGAGCGACAACGAAGAAAAAGTACTTACCGAACCTGCAACGGTCAAGGATCAGGAAACCATTACCTTTTCAGATAATGTGGTGCAGAATTCATCGGTAGAAACCCTCAGTGAGATAAAAACGGTTGAGATTACATCAAAATCGAAGCGCAGCCGCAGTGTATCAGAAAAAGCCAAATGGAGCCAGGAGAAAAACTCCGGGGCACCAATAGCAGAGTGGGACGAATTATTCAGCCTGCTTTATACAGCGCCCTGATACCGAAATATTCTTGAGCAGAAAGTCGCTCTGTGCTTACTTTGCCGCATGGTGGAAAACCCAACGGCAAACACTACACACGGAATTCGTCATCTGACGCTGGAAGATCAGGCTCCCGACTGCGAGATACTGATCAACAGCGACGCGTACGATATCAGCGAATATTCCAGGGGAAAGCTCGTGCTGGATATCGGTTGCGGATATGGTCGACTCAGATCTGTTGTGGAACAGGCCGGAGGAACCTGGCATGGCATCGAACCCTTTGAGGGTGGGGCAAACACCCATGTGGGAGATGCCGAAAATCTGCCCTTTGCCGATAACACTTACGATGTTGCCATCATGGCAGCTGTTCTCGAGCACATTCCGTCGGTCGAATCGGCCTTCCGTGAAGTGGCCAGGGTACTGAAGCCGGGAGGATACTTTCTGGGCTATGTAGCATTTATGGAGTGCTTTCACGAAATTTCATACAATCACCTCTCCTTCAAAGCGCTAGAGCACTATTCCAACAAATATGGAATGAAACTGGAGAAGGTAGCTGGTGGCCGAAAATTCGGTATCGACTATCAAAAAGCTGTTCTTTATTACCCTCTTCCCTACCAGTGGCTGAGGGGTTTCACGGCATGGAGAATAAGGTCTATTATCAGAATCAAAAGTGCCTTGATGTATCAGGTATTCCGACGCATGAGGAAGCAGGATAAACAAACCGCCAGAAGGAGATCAGATCTCTATTACAAAATCGAATGCCTCCGCTTTTCACAAGGCTATGATTTTGTGATTCGCAAGCTCTAGAAACTTATATTAGCGGACATGCTGGTGCAAACCCTCATACCCGCCTCTTTCAGTCCTCAGGCATACGACGACATGCTGGCGCGTGGATGGTTCAGGAGTTCATCCCTGCTGTACAACATTCAGGTGCTTTGTATCGATGCACGACTGACCTCCGCAGTGAATATCCGGCTGCCTCTTCATGAGCATACATTCACAAAAAGCCAGCGCAAGATCATGCGTCAGGCGAATGAGGCATTTGATCTGGTAACCCGCCCTGCCGTTTACGATTCGGAGAAAGAAGACCTTTATCAGATACACAGAAAGCGCTTCAAAGCGTTTGTCCATTCCTATCTGGAAGACTTCTTCATGTACACCCACTTCAACCGGTTGTTCGACACCCGTGAGTTGTGTGTCTATCACAAGGGCGAACTGGTAGCGTTCAGCATTTTTGATATCGGAGCATCAGGCATGGCCTCGATACTTTGTGCCTTCCACCCGGAATATGCCAATTACAGTCTCGGACATTTCACCATGCTTTGTGAAATTGAACTGGCTAAAGAGGCGAATCTGGAGTATTACTATCCCGGATATATCCTGGACAAATCCTCCTCGTTTGATTATAAGTTGCGACTCGGCGAGATGCAATACCTCAACGACAAGGGAAGCTGGGTTGAGCGTGACAAGTTTGATTTCTCGCGCACCAAGGCGGTGGAGTTCAGAAACCGTCTTGACAAATTAGCTGCGCAACTCAAAAAGAAAGGCATTGAAAGCAACATGAAGCTCTATCCTTTTTTTGCATTGGGTTACATGGACACTCTTCCCGAAAAAGTTCTGAAATACCCTGCCTTTCTGGAACTCCAGGGTTGTGGCCCTAATGTGGTAGCCACTTACGATATGGATCAGCGTTGCTATGTATTTCTGGAAGCCGTTGACAGACCGCAATACCGGGAAATGGTTAATATGGAGATGAGTGATGATTATGCTTCATCACCGGCATACAGAATGGAAATCCTCGCTATCAACCGCATTATTGATCAGGAAAGCATACTCATCTGATCTTCATCATGGTGCTGCCTTTCGTGCTGGCCTACATTTGAATAAAATCCGGCATCCATGAAAACTGAAATCATAGTGGTAGAAAACCTCAAGTGCGCTGGCTGTATGAATACCATCACCTCCGGACTTAAGTCCTTAAAAGGGGTTGATTCGGTTTCCATAAACGATCAGACCAGTGAAGTAGCTGTTTCAGGTGATGAGATGCCAGACAGGGCCGTATTGGCAGAAAAGCTGGACCATCTGGGCTATCCGGAGGTTGGACATAACTCTCTGCTCAAGAAAGCAAAGTCTTATGTAAGCTGTGCTGTGGGCAGAATGAGTCCGGAGGCCTAATCAGGACCTGCGGTTAATTTTCACCCCGGAGGAGTCTACTCTTACTTCTACCCTTTCGCCTCTGAACAACACGTTGAATGAGTAGCTTTTCCAGTTGTCGGGCAGCATGGGATTAAACTCCAGTTCTCCGTCTTTCAGCCTCATGCCTCCAAAACCCTGAACAATACTCATCCACGTTCCGGCCATGCTCGTGATATGCAGTCCTTCATGTGCTTCGTGATTGTAATCGTCGAGATCCAGCCTTGAGGTGCGCATGTACATCTCATATGCCTTTTCGCGATAGCCGAGCCGTGCCGCCAGTATCGAGTGAACGCATGGAGAAAGAGAGCTCTCGTGCACCGTCATGGGCTCATAGAAATCAAAATTCTCTCTGATGGTATCGATGTCGAAATGATCTTCGAAGAAGTACATGCCCTGAAGCACATCGGCCTGTTTAATAAAGCAAGACCGAAGTATTCTGTCCCAGCTCCAGTGCTGGTTGATAGGTCGTTCAGACGCATCGAGAGACGCAGCTGACCGGAGTTCCTTATCCATGAAGCCATCCTGCTGAAGGAAGATTCTCGTTCCATCCAGCTTACCGAAATACATGTTTCCGGAAATGCTCCTCCAGTGTGCCGTTTCAGCATCTTCATCAAATGATGTAGTTCGCGCAATACGACTCCAGTCATCAGGATATAACTTCTTTACTTCGGTGATACACGACAGCGTATAGTTCAGACACCATACCGCAATGTAGCTCGTGTACCAATTGTTGTTGACGTTGTTCTCATATTCGTTGGGACCTGTAACGCCGTGCATAACATATTGATTGCGATGCTCGCTCCAGTGCACGCGCTGAGCCCAGAATCTCGCAATACCAATCAAAACTTCCATGCCATGCGTGGCGAGATAATCCTTCTTGTCCGTGTAGTTCACATAGTTCCAGATTCCATAGGCAATGGCGCCATTCCTGTGAATTTCCTCGAAGGTTATTTCCCATTCGTTATGGCATTCTTCGCCATTCATGGTAACCATGGGATAGAGTGCTGCACCCTTGGTAAAGCCAAGCTTTTCAGCATTTTCTATGGCTTTTTCAAGATGGTTATACCGGTAAACCAGAAGCTGGCGTGCTACCCGTTCATCCTTGGTTGCCATGTAGAATGGAAGACAATATGCCTCCGTATCCCAGTAGGTGCTTCCACCGTATTTCTCGCCTGTAAAACCTTTCGGACCAATGTTGAGACGTGCATCTTCTCCTGTGAATGTCTGGTTGAGGTGAAAGATGTTGAATCTAATCGCCTGCTGGGCTTCGTCGTCACCTTCGATAACAATGTCCGCCAGATCCCATATTCCTTTCCACTTTGCCTCCTGGCGCTTTCTCATTTCATCATAACCGGATGATGCTGCGCGGGCTGATGCTTTCTGGGCGGCTGATGCTGTAGTGCCGGCATCGTAATTCAGGGATGATGTCAGTCCAATGTATTTGTACAACACGATATCATCTCCCTGATGAACTTCCTTCTCAAAGTAATTCTCGCTGTAAAATTCTTTATTGCTGTGATGAAACTGAGGTTTGAAAGGCTTACCCTGGCTTTCAGCATTTATGCTCATGGCAACGCTGAGTTCAAATTCCGTTTTGCGTGTTCTTGTCGTTACCACGCCCTCACCGGGAGATGAAGACTGCCCTACCGACTCCCAGAAACTCTCTTCATAATTCGCATCGTGATTTCTGACATCTCCATCCAGATAAGGCTGAAATCTTATGGTTCCGCTGAAGTTCAGCGGGGTTATCTTGTACCGGATGGCTGCTGTTTCATCGTCATCCATGGAACAGAAACGCTCAACCTCAACCTTGACCTGCTTGGTGTCTGCACCTTCACGGTTTCCGATCAGGGCATCATTCATGTGGGCTATGAAGCTCCGTTGGAGCAATCCGCGACGCATATCCAGCACACGGGTGAAATCCGAAATGGTAACACGACCGAAATCAAGCTCCTCTCCGTCAACAAACACATTGATACCAATCCAGTTGGTGCTGTTCAACACCTTGGCGAAATACTCAGGGTACCCGTTCTTCCACCAGCCCACACGGGTTTTGTCAGGATAATAGACTCCGGCCACATAGCTGCCCTGCAGGGTTGGGCCACTGTATCTTTCCTCGTGATTGGCCCTCTGTCCGAACCTTCCGTTGCCAATTGAAAAAATACTTTCAGATGAACGGTGGTGCATGCGCTTGAATCCGCGCTCGATAACAAGCCAGGGGTCAGTATGCAGGTATTTGATCATGATCGAGGTTTATTGCATCACAAATATGCAAAAGCATAAGTGTATTTTATACACTTAGGTGAATCATTTGTCAACGGAAGCGGGTAATTGCTGAACCCCGCGGAGAAATTCCATGATATCCATTCGCTTCTTGCCCTCGGGCTGGATTTCAATCAGTTCAATGCATCCCTCAGTACAGCCTATTCTCAAAAATGTCTTGCCGTCTGAATCTATTACACCCGGCGAAGGAGAGGTGGTTTGTGCGACTTTGCTCCTGTAGACCTTGAACAGCTTTCCATCGGCGGTAAACCACGCTCCGGGAAAGGGCGAAAGTCCGCGAATGAAATTATGTACTTGGTGTGCTCCGGCATTGAAAGAAATGCGGCAGTCATCTCTGAATAGCTTTGGCGCCGGCTTCAGGCCGCCATCTGCAGGCAGAATGTCTTGCTCAATGGCTTTGGCTTCGTCCGCTTCTATGAGTCGAACGGTTTCCACCAGAACCTGAGCACCCATTTTCATCATACGATCATGCACTTCGCCGGTGGTCTCATCCGGACCGATATCCATACTGCGCTGCATAATGACAGCACCGGTATCAATCTCCTGACGAATAAAGAATGTGGTTACTCCTGTTACAGTTTCACCATTCATCACTGCCCGGTGAATAGGGGCTGCTCCGCGATATTGAGGCAACAATGAACCATGAAGATTGATGGTACCGAGCGCTGGCATTTTCCAGACAACCTCAGGCAGCATCCGAAATGCAACTACCACGAAGAGGTCTGCTCCAAAATTTTTCAGCGTTTCCAAAAACTCTTCCTCGCGGAGGTTTGGGGGCTGAAGCACTTCAAGACCATGTTCCACAGCGTACTTTTTCACCGCGCTGGGCATCATTTGCCTTCCGCGGCCGGCAGG
>JBEAZL010000092.1:0-7035 GCA_041170085.1 Bacteroidota bacterium | reverse complement strand
GCCTCAAGAGCCGGAGAGCGATACATGTCTGGCATGTATTCCACACCCGGTGCGTTAGGATCTGTGGTACAGGAGTGCAGACCCACAAACATTGTGGCACCTGCGAGCATTATAGATATGTTACGCACTTTCATCTCAGTATTCCTTTATGCTCAGTTCATACAAATCTGTGGCCCTGAGCTTGCTCTCAATCTCAGCAGCAGAACTGCCGGGGTTATCCTCCAGGGTTATTTCCATTACGAACTTGTCGTCGGTAGTACGAGGGTCAGGGTTACTGGCCGGCATACCGGGAAGAGTCTTGTTCCTGATCAGGTAGGTAAGGGCCATACCGTGTGCACCGCACAATACACTGAATTCGAACATTACCGGTACGAACGCCGGGAAGTTCTCTACCCAGGTATCACTTGGCTTACCACCGATATTCATCTGCCAGTCGTGAATCATGAAATACCATGTTCCAAAAATGGAGAGGAGGGTTCCGGTTGTTGCGTACATGAACGACGCAATTGCCAGACGGGTACGGGTAACGCCAATGATCGGATCCAGTCCGTGAACCGGGAAAGGTGAAAATACCTCTTTCACGCTGAGGCCTGAACCTGTGACGGCACGAGCTGCATCCAGCAGCTTCTGGTCGTCATCATACATTGCGTGGAATACTTTATTCGCCATGTCTTCCTTGCTGTTTCTCTTTTCTGATCAATTAATGTGAAGCTTCATTTTTCTGAGCTTCTCCGGATACTTTCAGGATCGTCTTCAATTCGTTCAGCGCCAGTACAGGGAAGTAACGGGCAAAAAGCAGGAACAAAGTGAAGAAGATACCTATGGTACCGATGAACATTCCGATATCAATGCTGCTCGGATAAAACTCGCCCCATGATGATGGAACGTAGTCCCTGTGAATCGAGGTAACGATGATTACGAAACGCTCGAACCACATACCGATGTTCACGATGATGGACATCACAAAAGTGAAGGCCAGATTCGTGCGAAGTTTCTTAAACCAGAACAGCTGGGGTGAAATCACGTTACAGGTCATCATAGCCCAGTAAGACCATGAAAGCGGACCTGAGAATCGGTTGATGAAGGCGTAGCTTTCATACTCAACGCCACTGTACCATGAAATGAACAGCTCAGTCAGGTATGCAACACCTACAATCGAACCCGTTACAATGATTACGATATTCATGTACTCCACGTGCTTCACATGGATGTATGCCTCAAGCCTCATGGTCTTACGCATGATCAGCAGGAGGGTGAGTACCATCGCAAATCCTGAGAAGATCGCACCACTCACGAAGTATGGTGGGAAGATCGTTGTATGCCAGCCGGGAATCACGGATGTGGCAAAGTCCATCGATACGATCGAGTGAACCGAGAATACGAGTGGAGTGGCGATACCGGCAAGTACCAGTGATACTTCCTCAAAGCGGGTCCAGTTCTTTGCACGTCCTGACCAACCGAAGCTGAGAATGCTGTAGAAGCGCTTCCAGCCTTTCTTCACCATCCTGTCGCGGATAGTGGCGAAGTCAGGAATAAGTCCCAGATACCAGAAAACAAGCGATACAGAGAAATATGTCGAGATCGCAAATACGTCCCACATCAGTGCCGAGTTAAAGTTCGGCCAAAGTGTTCCGAGTGTGTTCGGCAGAGGAAGTGTCCAGTAACCATTCCACACACGTCCCATGTGGAACACGGGGAACACCGCCGCCATCATTACCGCGAAGATGGTCATCGCTTCTGCAGAACGGTTGATGGCCATACGCCAGCGCTGACGGAACAACAGAAGTACGGCTGAGATCAGGGTACCGGCGTGACCGATACCGACCCACCATACGAAGTTGGTGATGTCCCATGCCCAGCCTACGGTTTTATTGAGACCCCACACTCCTGTACCGGTGCTCACCAGATACATGATGCAGGCAATTCCGTACAGCGCAATAACCGCTGCAATGGCTGTTGCTATTTTCCATGGGCGCGGGGCCGGACCCTCAATCGGGCTGCAGATATCATGCGTAATATCATGATACGTTTTGTTGCCGAGGATCAGCGGCGTACGCAGGCGTGACTCTTTAAACATCTTACTTCGTCGTATTAAGCTTCAGTAGATTCGATATTCCTCACTTTGGTCATATAAAAGATGTTCGGCTGGATACCTACCTCTTCAAGAGCGTGGTATGAGCGAACGTTCTGAGAGCGCTTGTAGTTCTCAGTAGTGTTGTCGTTCAGGTCACCGAATACGATGGCGTGTGTCGGACAAGCTTCAGCACAGGCAGTGGTGAAATCACCATCCTGAATCTTCTGTCCCTTAATCTTGGCATCTACCTTACCTGCCTGGATACGCTGCTGACACATGCTGCACTTCTCCATTACCCCGCGGGTACGCACGGTAACATCCGGATTCAGAACCATACGCATGGTGTCATCCTGTGCAGGATTGATCATGCTGAAACGATCGTTGGTAACGTAGTTGAACCAGTTGAAGCGGCGAACCTTGTAAGGACAGTTGTTCGCGCAGTAACGGGTTCCGATACAACGGTTATAAGCCATATTGTTCAGTCCCTCGTTGCTGTGTGTTGTAGCAGCTACCGGACAAACAGTCTCGCATGGAGCGTGGTTACAGTGCTGACACATCATCGGCATGTGAACGGCCTGAGGATTATCAGATGCGTTCTCCATATCGCCGTATGCAGCAATGGTACCGAGTCCTTTCTTTTCCTTGGTCTCTTCGAGCGTCGCGAAGTCTGAGCTGAAGTAGCGGTCGATACGCAACCAGTGCATATCTCTGTGACGCACTACCTCATCCTTACCTACTACCGGAACGTTGTTCTCGGTATGACATGCTGTAACGCATGCACCACAACCGATACAAGAGTTCAGGTCGATGGTAAGTCCCCAGCGGTGGCCAATGCCTTCTACCGGGTGAGCTTTCCAGAGGTCCATTTCACGCACGTGAACCTTGTCCTGTGCGTTCATCTTGCCATCACCATTTACATCCTGGTGAACCACAAGAGCCGGCATCAGATTCCAGGTGGCTTCACCCTTCTTCTTGCCCTTCTCCTTCAGATAGTCGGCGATAACAGTCTCTTTCACCACGCTCTCACGACCCATCACAGTGTTCTGCATCTGGGTAGTGGCGAGATGATAAGAACCCTCCGCCTTGGCAATCTGTATATCGTATAACGCATAAACGCGGTTTCCTGATGCTTCAGTCACAAAACCTGCAGCATTCTTACCCACCGGAACGAGTTTACCGTTCTCGTCTGTGAGCTGAACACCCTTTTCGCCGGTCTGGTATGCTGCGTTACCAATCTTCTCTTCATTCGCGCCGCGACCGTATCCAAGAGCAATACTCACTGTACCACGCTTTTGACCCGGAGCCGGGAACACAGGAAGAGTAACGGTACGGTTACCTGCAGTAACAGTCACAAGGCTTGCTGGATGGGTTTGGCCGAGATGCGTGGCAAGTCCCATCTCCTTACAATCCGCAGGCGACATGGCAACGTAGTTGTCCCAGGTCACTTTGGTGATCGGATCCGGAGTTTCCTGCAGGAATGGGTTAGTAGTATGCGAGCCGGTACCGATGGTCACTTTCTGATAAGTTACCATTTCCCACTGACCACCTGTGATGCTCTTCACAGCACTCAGTGCTGACGACACATCAATTGAAGGGCCGCTGGTCACGGCAGGAGCCGCAGCTACAGGAGCTGGTGCAGCCATAGCGCTGTCCATGGTAGCTTCCATGGCAGAAGCCAGAAGGATTCCGGCAGCAGCAATCGGAGGCATTGCATCCATGGTTCCATTGTGAACCGCCATATTCCATGTCGGATTTGCATTTGCGGCACCCGGTGCATATGAAGCTCCGTGTGTCGACCTTACGAAATCATACCACGCTGTAGCATTGCCGGTCCAGCGGAGAATGCTCTCCTGAGCCTGACGTGTATTAGGATACAGCGGGTTAATGGTAGGCTGAACAATATCTACACGACCAACAACAGGGCTGAGGTCGTTCCATGATTCGAGGTAATGACGGTCAGGAGCCATATACTGACAACGGCTTCCGGTCTCGTCTGCATACATATTGAGAGATACAGAAGTGCCTACTTTGGCAAGACCGGCTGCGAAGGCTTCTCCGTCGCTCCAGTCATAAGCAGGATTACATCCGTAAACAATCAGAACATCAACCTTGCCGTTGCCCATATCGGCAACAAGCTCCTTCATATTGGCATCGCTGCCCTTGAACAGGTTGAGGTGGTTATCCATATCGATGGTGCTGCCATAGTTGCCGAGATGGCTGTTGATGGCATTCACGATCATCTGAACATTCGAGTCGTTACTTCCTGACACAACGAGAGAAGAGCCGCGGTTTGCATTCAGGGCCTTGGCCATGGCTGCAACATCAACTCCTTCCATGTTGCCGCCTCCGTTCACCACCGCTTCATAAAGAGCAGCAGCAGCCTTTCCGAGTTCAGAAGGCTTAACAGGATAGCGGTTATCAGCATTCGATCCGGTGAGCGACATACGCGACTCAACCTGGAAGTGCTTGCTCATCCACGCGCCCTCAGGCTTGCGGGTGATACCATACTGATGTGTGAAAATATTCGGGGTCACCCAGGTGCCGAGGAAATCGGCATCAAGGCTAACAATCACCTTTGCTTTGCTAAAATCGTACTGAGGAATAACAGCCTTGCCAAATGAGTTCTCATTTGCTGTTGTGATTCCGGAATATGAGTACGAATCATATTGTACGTGCTTCACTTTGTCGACACCATACTTTACAGCAAACTCAGCAACTGCTCTTTGAGTGCTGGGGCTGATGATGGTATTCGAAACGATGCGGATAGAGTTGGCTGAAGCCAGCTTGGCGCTCACATTGTTATCGAGCTCTGCCCAGCTGATATCGTTGCCACCGCTCTTTGGTCCCTGCAGGCGGAAACTATCATAGAGAGTCACCACCGAAGCGTTGATGCGGCTGTTGAGCGCACCACCACCCAGACCGTGGGTCTTGTTACCCTTGATGAAAATCGGACGGCCTTCGCGGGTTTTTACCAGAAGGTTACCGTAGTCATTCCCGTCATAGTAGGTAGAAGCATAGTAATTGGCTACACCAGGTGTAACCTCTTCAGGCTTCACTACATAAGGAATTGCTTTGGTAACAGGAGTTTCACAGGCGGCAAGGGTCGCTGCTGTCAGCGAGAAGCCCATGAACTTCAGGAAATCCCTGCGGCCTGTATTCGTATCCGAAAGCTTACTGTCGGACAGGAATTCATCCACCGACTGGTCTTTCTTGAACTCAGAGGTAATCGCCTCCTGGAACTCCGGTGTGTTATCGAGTTCTTCGATTCCGGTCCAATACTTTTTATTCATGCCCATGTTGTGGTCGAGGTCTTTGCTACGTTCTTCTTTCTCTGTAGGTCAGTATTAATAGTGGCACTTGCCGCATTCCCATCCGCCCATTTCCTTCACAGTCAGGCTTCCGTCCTCAAGAATCTCGCGGAGCTTATCGAGGCCGAGGTCAGAATTCTTGTAGCGCTCATGCATATCTGTGTAGTAAGCGTTGGCTTCAGGCGACATCATATCAATCTTCGCCTTGCCGTGGCACTCGATGCACCAGCCCATAGTCAGGGTCTGCTTCTCGAGCTTGATCAGGTTAGGTACATCAGCCAGATCCTGCGCATTGATCTCTTCGATCGGAGCAAGACGTCCAACCGTATAGCGCTGAACCGGTCCGTGGCACTGACGGCAATCCAGCCCTGCAACCGCCACGTGTGTGTTGTGCGGGAAGTAAACGTGATCAGGAAGCGAGTGAACTTTCACCCATTCGATAGGCTTCTGCTCATAATCTGTCTTATAAGTAGATGTGTTCGGATCAAAACCGATCGCATCGTAAATCTTCTGAATCTCGCTGGTACCGGTGATGGTTCCTTTTTTCACTGCCTTGTGACAGTTCATACAAACATCCACTGAAGGGATGCCGGCATGCTTCGACTTGCTCGCTGAACTGTGGCAATACTGGCAGTCGATTTCATTCTGGCAGGCGTGAACGGCGTGAGAGAATGCGATGGGCTGCTCAGGCTGATATCCTTCATAAACACCCACATTCATTCCGGCCTTATATCCTACTACTACTATATAGCAGAAAACGAAGAGACCGATGAGAGAAACAAACACCTTGTGTTTCCACATCCAGCGCTTGGCCACACTCCAGTATCCTTCATCTGCTATCGGCGCAAGGCCCTGACCTTCGTTAATCGCATTCTTCAGGGTCTTCGAAATGTTCGCGGCAGAAACAGCAATGATGGCGAGAATCAATCCAACAATGAGGAACCATATAAAGGAGTCAGATGAAGATTCTTCATCACCAGCCAACTCTTCTTCTGTGAAAGGAACACACTTATTATCTACAGCCTGAGCCGCGGCTCCTCCAGCAGGTCCGCCATCACCAGCCTTTACATAGGCCATGATGTCCTTAATCTCAGCCTCACTTACCGCCTGGGCGGTCATTACACCAAAGCTCGACTTGTACTGAGCAAGCAGAGAGTTGATGTAGGCATTGCCGGTAGCGGCAGCTGCTGTGGGGTTCTGGATCCACTTGACAAGAAGTGCATCTCCCTCTTTCCAGCGCTTGTCCAGATCCTTGAGGCTGGGTGCCGCAACGATTGAACCGTCGACAGAGTGACAGGAAGAGCAGTTATTCTTGAAGAGAGTCTTACCGTTCTCTGCATTTCCACCCTCAAACAAATTTGCCAGAGAGGAAAATGAAATAGAGAACAGAAAAGAAAATGCTACGAGATGTAGTAGAAGTGAACGTTCTGAAAGCCGCTTCATTGCTGGTATTTTGGGCCATCCATACCGGACGGCGCGCGCAAATTTATAGCACGGCCCCCTTTAACATCTTTTGAGAAGCAGCGGAATAACCAATTTAGAATAATTCTAAATATACAGAAAATGATTGAAGGAGACTCAGGATTGTCACAGACAAGTAAGAATGTGAGAGTTAAGTGCTGATTATGCTCATCCCGAAGGCAGTTATTGACA
>JBEAZL010000091.1:0-14498 GCA_041170085.1 Bacteroidota bacterium | reverse complement strand
GAGCAGTGGTGTATGAAACGGATGTAATGGTATAGGTTGTGGTCGCAGGAGGGCTGACCAGAATGGTCGCACCATCGCTGATTCCATTGGCCGGACCACCGGGGTTGTATGAAACATTGTACACACCCGGTTCATTGATGTCAAACTCCAGCGTCGCATCATCGCCTTCACATATGGGGTTCACTGCGAGAAAAGATGCTTCCACGAGCGGGCGAACCGTCACTGTTACAGAGCTGGGAATGGAATATACACAGGGCGGCACATTGGCGTCCTGAATGCTGTTGAGCGTATAGGTAGTAGTTACAGTCGGCGAGACAGTATAGATGGCTCCGTCGGTCGCTGTCGCCGGACCGGTGGGGGTCATGTTGATTGTGAAAGGACCTGTGCCGTTGAGATCAAAAAGTATATTGGCACTCTGACCTTCACAGATCGTTATGTTACCACTAATGGAGCCGGACGGAGCAGGTGTGGTATTCACAGTGAACGGAAGGTTCACAGAGCATCCCGGTAATCCGGTATCGGTGATGGTTACATTGTAGTTTCCGCCGTCGAGACCAGACTGGTCCTGCGCATTGAACGGTGCGACGTTCCAAGCGTACGTGTACGTGCCTGTTCCGGCATTGACGGTGATATCAATGGCGCCGTCATTCTGAGCGCAGGATTCATTCGTGACCAGCGATGTAATGTCGGAAAGGGCGACGATTACGCTGAGCGTATCCCGATAATTGCAGAATGTCGGAGCACCTACACCGATCACTTCAATCACGGTGTTCGACTCAGGAGTCAGGCTTTGATTGCCACATGACACACATCCGAATGAAGGGTCGGTATCGCCGCTCACCACGTTCCATTGGTACTGGTTGGCGCCGGTGGCTGTGACATTCAGTGTCTGACCATCGCAAATAACGGCGTTGGTAACGGAGACATCGATGTTGGGTTCAATATTGATGGTGATCAGAAGCTGATCATAACCAGGTTGTACGCAGGCATCGTCGGTTGCTTCTACCTCTATGACATATGTCCCGATCATAGATTCGTCTGTAGCAAGGCAGAATTCGCCGACCGCAGGGTTGGTGCCTGTTTGCGTAAAGGTTCCTGTTGGGAATATGGTTGTGAAGTCCGAAGTCAGCGTAATGTTTCTGAAAATATTCGTATTGGTAGCCTCTACATCGAAACAGAATGACTCGCCTGCGCAGACGCTGATTTCAGTTCCGGAATCGAGCTGCACGTTGCTGTCAGCATTCATAATTCCGGGTGCAGTAAAATCAGTGGGAGTCGGTACGCATAACCTGACCACAAAAGCCATACTTTCCAGAAATGTACCCACCACATTGCCCATAGAATCGGTCATGGTAACCAGAACACCGACAGAATAGGCACCGAAAATGAATGGTGCATTGAATGTGATCAGGCCTGTGCTGCTGATTGCTATACCGGGTATGGGGCTGCTGCCTGAATATCCGGCCTCGTATGGTGCAGATACCCCACCCGAGGTGAGTACACTGGTGAGGGTATAACTGAGCGTATAGCCATTCGGATTGTCAATGTCCAATTGCCAGGCAACGGCATCGCCCTGACAGAAATAAGGAACACCGAGGGAATTGACATCGAGTGATTCATTGCAGCCAGCTGCAGGGTTTATAGTCGCGGAGAAGTACGCATCGGGCAACAGGCTGTTGTCCATATTCACAAAGTAGTTCCAGTCGCCGCTGAACCATTGGATATTCCAGACGCATGATGGGTCAAGCGTAACAATCTCTGTATAGACGACCTCCTGGGTTCCGGGTATCAGACCCCCATTGCACGAGCTGTTGATAAGTTCGGAAGCACACAAATCGGAAATCTCGGTTTCACTGGCAAAGGCCATATCCAACGAAAATGGCACTCCGGTGCAACCTGAAGGAAAGATAAAGACGGTTTCTTCTGCAGGAGCAGGCGTGGAGCCAAAACAATCTTTGTAGATGGTGAGTGTTACAGCATACTGATTTCCGCCGAGGCACTCCCAGGTTATGTTTCCACCCAAAACGTGATTAGCGCGCGTCTGAAATACGCACGCCAAGAGCGAGAGAATGAAAAGTACGCGTATGTACACCGGTGCAATTCCGGCGTTTATCACTTGGCTCAATCAGGTAAGGTCTCCGTCTCTGCTAATCAGGCTCACTTCGACGATGCACAAATATGACGATAAAAAGCCTTCCATTGTCATGAAAGTTCGCTAAATACAGTGATATTTTCGTGAACATTGGGTTGGTAACAATTAAGACTCTTATATCAGGATTAACACTTGGGTAACGGTACAAACTACTGTGAATTTCATAGCTTTGCACCCAAATTACCATCGAACTTACCTACATGAAGAAATTTTTACCTCTGATCGTGCCTGTTTGTGCCGCATTGTCTTCTCAGGCTCAGTCATGCAGTGATGTATTCATCTCAGAAATTGTTGAAGGCTGGAGCAATAACAAGGCTGTAGAAATCTACAACCCTACACCCAACACCATAGCTCTTGATGAATACGGACTCGTTCGTTTTCAGAACGGGAGTACCAGCTATGGCGCAATATCATATCTGGAAGGAGTTAGCGTGGAGCCTTATGATGTTGTGGTTGTAGCTCTTGATAAGCGCGATACAGCCGGTACGGGCCTCGAAGCTCCGCTCTGGGATGAGCTTTGGGAAGTTGCAGATGTATTCCTCAATCCAACATACGACGACGGTATCTGGCCTATGTACTTCAACGGTAATGATGCTATTGCCCTCATTAAGAATGAAGGTGAGACCCTCGTAGACCTTTTCGGAAAGATCGGAGAAGGTGCTGAATTTGGCGGCTGGGGCCCTTATGGCGTTGATGACGAAGGAAACCAGTTGTACATTTCTGAAGACCACACCCTCAAGCGTAAATCATCTGTTGATCAGGGTATAGTGACCAACCCTTCGTCATTCAACATTGAGGCACAATGGGATTCCCTCCCTGCCAACACCTTCGACCAGCTTGGCTTTCACGAGTGTGTGTGCCAGGTAGGCCTGAACGAAGAAAATCAGTCCGGAAGCATGAATGTATTCCCGTCTCCGGCTAAGGAAGATCTGGTTAACCTTTCGTCTGACCACCTCTTTGCAGGATACCGCATCATGGACCTTACCGGCCGTGTATGGGTGAATGAAACCTCTATTTCTCCGGCCTTCATTACAACTGCCAATATCTCATCTCTGCCACAGGGAATGTACGTAGCTGAGATAGAGCACGTGAACGGAACTCTTTCGAGAAAGACATTTATCAGGTAATCTGCCATGGGCAGAGCACGAGAAAGGGGCGCAACAACGCCCCTTTATTTTGCCAACTGATCAAGACAGTATATTATGTTGAAGAACAAGATTACAACGCTGGTTATAGCTCTGCTTGCAGCCGTTCCGGCTCTCTCTCAGAGTGCAAGTGTTAAGGGTACGGTCATCGATGCTCTTACGGGTGAGACGCTGCCTCTGGCAGTCATTTCATGGTCAGATACCCAGTCTGCAACGGCTGACCTGGACGGTAATTTTTCTTTCAAAGTAGATTACGGAACATACACGTTTAAAGTGAATTCGGTAGGTTACAACGAATGGAAACAGGAGGTGAGCGTTGAGAAACCCGAGGTGCTGCTCGAGGTACAGATGACAAATAAGATGTTGCGGGAAATTATCATCACCAGCGACTATGCCATCGGAAGAGATGTTCCCGTTGCTGTATCCAACATTACACTGAAACAGGTCGAGGAAGAACTGGCCGGTCGTGAGGTGGCTACTCTTGCCAACAATACTCCCGGTGCATATGCAACGCGGAGCGGTGGAGGGGACGGCGACGCCAGGGTAAGTATCCGCGGATTCTCGCAGAACAATGTTGCCGTTATGCTCGACGGAGTGCCCGTTAACGACATGGAGAACGGATGGGTATACTGGAGCAATTGGTTTGGTCTTGATATGGTGATGCAGACCACCCAGATTCAGCGTGGATTGGGAGCTTCCAAGCTCGTTATCCCGGCTGTGGGGGGTACCATGAACATAATTACGCGCGGCATCGAACAGGAACAAAAGGTCAGACTTCGTTATGACTATCTCGATGGCGCCTTCTCGAGAGTATCGTTCGGATATAACAGCGGAAGGCTCAAAGGCGACTGGGCATGGTCTTTAGCCGGGTCATATAAGAAAGGCGATGGCTGGGTAGATGGAACCTTCACCGAAGGATTGTTCTGGTATGCCAAGGTTGAAAAGATTATCGGAAAGCACACCCTCAGCCTGTATGGCTTTGGTGCACCACAGGAACATGGACAGCGTTCCCGTCCGGATGCCATTGCATTATACGACCGCGAAATGGCTCTCGAACTCGGCGCCGATACCACCGGTGTTCCGACTTATGGCATCGGATATAATCCACATGTTGGTCCGCTGACAGAATATGATGTGGTCAACAACCAGCGCGTGGGCGAGACTTTTACCGAGAGATTCAACGAGAGAAAGAACTACTACCACAAGCCTCAGTTTTCGCTGAAGGATGTATGGAACATTGATGACTTCTCTTTCCTGTCCACAACAGTTTATCTCTCCATCGGAAACGGAGGCGGAACCAGACTGGATCAGTTTCCCCAAAGGTCCAGCTATCTGCCTAATGGCGATCTGAATGTTCAGGCTATGTACGATGTCAACTCCGGATTGACCCCACCGCTTTTTTCCGGTCCGGATTACAATATTGACTATGCAATCTCGCCAACTGACAGATATGCGTTCAATTACCTGAAATCGAGTATCAACAATCACTTCTGGTACGGGGTCATTTCGAACTACAGCCGTCAGCTGAGCGAAAATCTTGATCTGGCTGTCGGACTTGACGTGCGGAGGTACAAGGGTGAACACTATCGCGAATTATACAACCTTCTTGGCGCGGACTATATCGTTACGCAATCCAACTTCGACAACAACAATCCTAATCTGGTGAAACGCCCGGGTGATATCATTGATTATCACAACGACGCGTTTGTACAGTGGGGTGGTTTGTTCGGACAGCTTGAGTACAAGGCAAAGCGCTGGAATGCCTTCGGAAGTTTGTCTGTAGCCCGGACGGGCTATAAGAGAAAGGATTACTTCCTGCCCAAATCCATTACCGTAGATGGTGAGGAAATCGCTGTGGGATATGAATTACTCGGCGACACCCACATATTATCTCCCGATACTGTTTATCACAGCGGACAGGCTTATACGCCATCCACAGCCGGCCTGGATTATCAGACAACTGATTGGTATTGGCGCAATACGTTTACCATCAAGTCTGGTGTAAGTCACAAGATCAGCGACGACTGGCAGGCTTTTGTGAACGCGGGCTATCTCGATAAGGCTCCACTCTTTAATCAGGTGTATAACCTGCAGAATCAGCTGCAGAATAATATCGAGAATGAGAAAATTTATTCTATTGAAGCAGGTGCTGCATTTCACCGCAAGTGGATAGACTCTCATATCAATGTTTATCACACTACCTGGAAAAACAAACCATACACCAATGGACTCAGTGTTCCCAATCCGCAGGATCCTACAGAGAACATAACCACTAACATTCAGGGAATGGGTGCCAGACACATGGGTGTTGAAGTGGATATGGCCATCAAGATCACCGAAAACTTCACGTGGGAAGGACTGGTTTCGGTAGGTGACTGGATATGGACTACCGGAGACACGCTCGATATTTTCGACGACAACGGAAATCAGGTTTTCAATCTGGATGGAACACCCTATCAGGTGAGCTACGACGCAAAGGGTGTTCATGTCAATGATGCCGCACAGATTCAGCTGGGCACATTGCTTCGATACGATTTTTTGAAAAAGAAAGGATACGTGAAGACTCGCTACACATGGTTTGATAAAAACTATGCGCAGTTCGATCCTTTCTCGCTTCGCGGAGCCAATGCCGGAAGAGATTCATGGCAAATGCCCGCCTATGGTCAGCTTGAGCTGCACGCCGGTTATCGTGTAACCGTGAAGAAGCTCTTGTTCGACTTCAGGGCCAGTGTGTTTAATGTGTTGGGCAGCCATTTCATCACTGATGCATACAACAACGACACAAACGGATTGTACAATGTCGATGACAGCGGATTTGACGCTGCATCTGCCACAGTACACTTCGGACAACCGAGATGGTTCAATGTGTCGACTACCATAACGTATTAACTTTATTACTCAACGATAACTTTTTAAAATGAAGCAACTCAATTTGATTTTGGCACTGCTCATCAGTGCCTTCGGTTTCGCTCAGACTGATATTCTCGACGCAAGAGAGAATTATGGGGTAGGAGCTGTGGTGACAGTTACAGGTATTTGTACCAATGGGGAAGAAATGGGGTCTACAGTAAGGTACATCGAAGATGGAACCGCCGGTATCGCCATTTATCCGGGAAGTAACTGGAACGCCTGGGACATGCCCCAGCGCGGAGACATCATCACCGTAACGGGAACCATTACTGAATTCAACGGACTTCTTGAAGTCGGTCCATCACTCACCAGCGTGGAAATCAACTCTACTGGCAATGATCTTCCGGCTCCCCAGGTAATGGGTGCCGAGGATGCTGATGAAGACGACGAGGGCGAGCTGGTTGAAGTCCTGAATGTGCAATTCAGCAACGGAGGAACAATCATCGCCGGAAATTCGACCTATGATTATACAGCCGATGGACAGACGGGTACCATCTATGTGCGCAACGGAAGCGCGATGATCGGATCAGTGTTGCCTGCAGGTCTGGTAACACTCAATGGAATCTGCTCTCAGTTCGACAGTTCAGCGCCATACGATAGCGGCTACCAGATACTTGCCAGAGATATGGATGACCTTATTTTGTCTTCATCCATCAATATTATCGGACAGGTTGATCAAACCGGAATCAATTACGATTCAATTGAGCTTTCGTGGTCAACAGATACTCAGGGCGATTCTAAAATTGAATGGGGCACAACTCCTGCGCTGGGTCAGGAAGTATATGACGCGACGAACACTACTTCACACGCGATTGCTATTCCCGGCCTTAACCCCGGTTCGATTTATTATGCCCGCGTCATCAGCAGCAACGGAGAAGATGAAACATTCTCGAATGTAACTCCTTACGCCACCCGCTCTGAGTCCAGCGGAACCATTACGGTTTATTTCACGCAGTCTGTCAATACAGATTATGCAACCTTCGAAGATGCCATTCCACTGCAGGGATTGATGGACGATACCATCGCTGCATACATAGCCAGAGCAGAACATACCATTGACATCGCGATTTACAATTTTGGCGATGTGGGTATTGCCAATGCACTGAACGCTGCTCACGCAGAAGGTATTCAGGTTCGTTTCGTGGGTCAGGCAACCAACTCAAACATGGCCCTTGATAACCTGGATGCAGGTATTCCCATCCAGATGCGCGAAGATGATTTCGGTAGCGGAATGCACAATAAGTTCATGGTGATAGACCGCGATTACGCTGATAAGGCTGTAGTATGGACAGGCTCTATGAACTGGATCGAACAGGACGAACTGGATGACTACAACAATTCTATCATCTTCCAGGATCAATCTATGGCAAGGGCCTATACCCTCGAATTTGAAGAGATGTGGGGCAGCAGCACCATGACACCAAGTGATGCAAACTCAAAGTTTGGTTCCGACAAAACCATTAACACTCCAAAGAAATTCCTCGTTGGAAATTCTCCGGTTGAAGTCTATTTCTCACCCTCTGACAATGCCAATCAGGCCATCCTCGATGCCATTGCCACAACAGATGGTGAGCTCAATTATGCTGTATTCGCGGCTACCAGAGACGACATTGCAGAAGCCATCATTGATGAAGATGATTTGTTCCTGACCACCGTTCGCGGATTGCTCGAGCAGACATCAGATCCATCTTCTATCTACCCGACTCTGGTGGATGCCAATATGGATGTATTCAGTCACGAGGGAATCAGTGGTCTTCTGCACCATAAGTATCTGATGGTCGATCCCGGTTATACCGATAGCGATCCTACCGTGCTCACAGGGTCTCACAACTGGAGCAACAGTGCCAATACCATCAACGACGAGAATACAGTAGTTGTGCACGACGCACGTGTGGCCAACCTGTATCTTCAGGAGTTCATGGCCCGCTGGCTACAGGTAGGCGTGAACGAAGAGGCTGCCTCTTCTTTTGATGTTTATCCTAATCCTGCGGATGTTCAGTTCATGGTAAACGTGCCGGCATCATTACAAACAGGCGTTCTTATCATGCACGATCTTACTGGTCGCGAAGTGAACAGGCAAATCATCAACCACAATCAGCACTATGTGCAGGTGGAGAACCTCACACCCGGAGTTTACACCGTGACACTACAGGCCGGCGAAAAGCAGCTCGTGAGAAAGGTCGTGGTGCGCTAAACAATCCATAAAATATCTCCTTGAAAAAGCTGTCTGAAAGGGCAGCTTTTTTAATGTGCTAATGTGATAATATGCTAATGTGCCCTTCGAGAGCCTCAGGGACCATTGATGGGTCAATGAGTGAATGATGAATCATACCATTATACAATGTTAGAATTATACAATGGGTCAATAGTGGGATTTGACGGAAAACCGATCTCGAAAGCGATGTAGCCCGCCCCGAAGGGGTAGTATTTTCATAACACAGATGTCCAGGCGCCACGTCTCCATGGGAGCCACATTCTAATGTCGGGAATTAATAATTCGCATGGAAAGATTGGTGCATCGGTGGCTGAGCGGAGCCGAAGCCACTGAATGGATGTGCGAATGAGAAAGTGAGTGAATTACACCATTATACAATGATAGAATTATACAATGGGGCAATAGTGGTATTTGACGGAAAACCGATCTGCCAGGCGATGTTGCCCGCCCCGTAGGGGTGGCATTCTCATTGCATGAATTTGCGCCGGATCATCTGCGGTGGCTGAGGCTCTCGAAGCCACCGGGAATCCGGATAATGAGCAAATGGGTCAATGATTGAATGATAGAATTATACAATGGGTCAATAGTGGCATTTGACAGAAGACCGATCTCGCAAACGATGTAGCCCGCCCCGAAGGGGCGAAACTTTCAGTAGAACGTGAAGAGGAATCGAAGTCCCAGCCCCGGAGGGGCGGCAATTTCAGTCGTTTCAATGAGCTGAAGAATCAGGCAAAAAAAAAGGCCCGTCTCCGGGCCTTTCTCAAATATCTGGAACAGATTAATTATTCGTCGAAATCATTCCAACACCCTGACTGAGGCTGATGGACAGGTCTCCGGTTGCATCCTTCAACGTGCCGCTGAAGCCGATGCGAAGAATACCCTGAAGAGTATCCCAGTCTGTGGCTGGTGCATTAGGCCATTCTTCGTAGTCAATGATGCTGATGTTACCCGTGCTGCCGTCAAAACCTGAACTGTAGAGTGTCGAAGTTTCTACATCAGTATACACGAGGGTAAGCTGAGGAGCAGTAGTCGGATTAACGGTATTCGAACCTCCATTCACCCATCCGCTCGGAGGGTTGGTGGCCGAGATGGCAATAGAACCATTCTGAAGGCTGGTACCACCAATGGTAAGTGCCGAGCCATTCCAGGTAAAGGTTACGTTTTCAGCTGTCACTACGTGAGTAACAGAGCCGACTTTCCACTGCAGAACAGTATCGCAGGCAGGACAGTCCGGACCACCGCAATCGGTGTAGCATTCCAGACCATCTTCAAAGCCGTTGCCGCAGTTACCGCTGGAGTTGCAGTCGGGACATTCTGTTCCGCCGCAGTCGATACCCAGCTCATCGCCGTTCATTTCATTATCGTCGCAGGTAGGGCATGCCTCACATTCTCCACCACAGTCAACTTCTTCTTCCAGACCGTTCAGCAGACCATCGTTACAGAGTTCGCTGCATGGTCCACATGGTCCGCCACAGTCGATTCCGAATTCAGTTCCGTCCTCGATACCGTTGTTGCACGGGTCGCAAGGTCCACATTCTCCACCGCAGTCGAGCCATTCCTCCAGATCAGGCTGGAATATGCCGTCAATACAATGGTCGCAAGGCTCACATGGCCCACCACAGTCGATGAGCTGCTCGCCGTTGTTGAGGATACCATCATAACAGTTTGGTGGTATCTTGTTGTCGTCATTGAGACAACTTGCCAGAAAGAAGCTGGCAAAAAAAACGGCGAAAAATCCGAAAATCAGATGGCGGTTTTTCATCAGTCACTTTTATTTACGGTGTCGAAGATACTGAGGAAAGACCAATGACCCTACCAATTGGTTGCAGGAAGGAGGACAGAAGAACTAAAAACAAGCTGTTTAGGACTATGAAAAAGTACATTCAAAAGATTTGGAAGGCCAGCCCGGAGCCCAATCCGGATAAGGTTCGCAGCCTCGCGGAGGAACTCCGTGTGGATCGCGTTACCGCACGCCTTCTCATCAAAAGAGGCATCGGGACCTTTGAACAGGCTGAGCAATTTTTCAGGTCCGACCTGACGCGCCTCCATGATCCTATGCTGATGCAGGATATGGATAAGGCTGTTACCCGCCTGAGCCAGGCCATTGAGAACGGAGAGAAAATTCTGGTCTATGGAGATTACGATGTTGATGGCACTACTGCCGTAAGCATGATGTATTCCTTTCTCACTGGTCTGGGAACGAACTGCGAATACTATATACCCGACAGATATACCGAAGGCTATGGTTTCTCGGAGGGCGGGGCAAGATATGCTGCGGAGTCAGGATGCGGATTGATCATCACACTGGATTGTGGCATCAAGGATAAGCCGAGCATCATGCTGGCCTCATCGCTGGGCGTGGATGTCATTGTTTGCGATCACCACAATGTAGCTTCCGTGCCACCAGCCTGCGCAGTGCTCAATCCAAAGCGACCGGATTGCAACTATCCGGATAAGAATTTAAGCGGATGCGGTGTTGGATTCAAACTCATCCAGGCCGTGAGCGACCAGCTCGGTATTGAGGAAGAGCGTGTATGGTCGTTGCTGGATTTTGTAGCGATCAGCATCGGTGCCGACATTGTTCCCATGGTTGGCGAGAATCGTATCCTGGCCACCTATGGTCTGGACAAACTGAATACCTTACCTCGCAGACCTGGTTTTCAGGCTATGCTGGACAACGCAGCTTTTAAGCGAAAGGAATTGTCTATTGAAGATGTTGTTTTCATTCTTGCCCCGAGAATCAATGCAGCTGGCCGCATTTCGTCCGGACGTCTTGCCATAGAGCTCATGCTCGCGGAAACCACTGAGGATGCCATTGCCAGCAGTAAGGTGGTAGAGGCGAATAATCAGACCCGTCGCGGACATGATAAAGACATTACCGAAGATGCCCTGGGACTACTCAGCCTCAACGAGCTGCATTCAGATGCATTCACCACCGTGGTTCAAAGTGAAAACTGGCACAAGGGCGTGGTGGGCATTGTCGCTTCGAGGCTGGTTGAGAATTTCTACAAACCGGCGATTGTTCTCGTGAACTCCGATGGAAAACTCACAGGCAGTGCCAGAAGTATCCCCGGCGTTGACCTCTTTGAGGCGCTGACAAGTTGTGAGGATTTGTTGCTGAAATATGGCGGACATGCCATGGCTGCAGGACTAACCCTCGAAGAGAATAAGCTGGGTGATTTCACCGAGAGGTTTGAAGATGTGGTGGCTGCCATGCTAGGACATGAGAGGCCCGTGCCGGTGCTCGAGTACGAAGGGGAGATTAGCTTTGGCGAACTCAACGCACAATTCTTCAGAAGACTCAAACATTTCGCGCCGTTCGGTCCGGACAATATGAAACCGGTTTTTCTGGCGAGAAAGGTTGTGAATGCAGGTTTCACCAAAAGGGTAGGTAGCGGACAGGAACACCTCAAGCTGCACCTCTCTCAACCACACCAGAGCACGATCACGATGGACGGAATCGGCTTCTGGATGGGCGATTGGGAGGCATCATTCAGAGAAGGGCGGGAGCACGACATACTTTTCACACTCGAGGAAAATGAGTGGAACAATCGTGTTTCGATTCAGCTGGGCGTGAAGGATATCCGCCTGTCGCAATGAACTGAACACCGACACCCGTTCAGCGACCTACATTTGCAGCAAATCTGCATGCATGTCAAGAACTGAATTGTCTTCGCTCGGCGAGTTTGGACTTATACGACACCTGACTGAACATTTTCCTGTTCAGCAGAAATCCACCATCCTCGGCGTGGGAGATGACGCGGCAGCCATAGAGGTGCCCGCAGGAATGATTGCTGTCCTGACAACGGACATGTTGATTGAAGGTGTTCATTTCGATCTCAGCTATGTGCCCCTGCGACATCTCGGGTACAAGGCCGTTGTGGTCAATCTTTCTGATGTGTATGCCATGAATGCCGTACCTGCTCAGATTACGGTTTCAATTGCAGTTTCCAACCGGTTCTCGCTCGAGGCCATGGAAGAGTTGTATGCGGGAATGCTTGCTGCCTGCGAACATTATGGTGTGGACCTGGTGGGAGGCGATACTTCCACCTCGGTGAGCGGGTTGGCAATATCCGTTTCGGCTGTTGGCTTTGTTGAAAAGGCGAGAATGAGCACTAGGAGAAATGCGCGTAAGGGCGATCTGCTCTGTGTGACCGGGGATCTGGGCGGTGCATACCTGGGGCTTCAGGTTCTTGAACGTGAGAAGAAAGTATTTCTCGAGTCGCCCGGCGTTCAGCCCGAACTCAGTGGATTCGAATATGTCATTGGCCGTCAGCTGAAGCCGGAGGCCAGAAGAGATCTCGTGCAGTTCTTCAGTGAGCAGCAGATCGTGCCCACTTCCATGATCGATATTTCAGATGGTCTTGCCTCAGAGATATTGCATCTTGAGAGAAACAGCGGACACGGAATGGTTATCTATGAAGAGAAAATTCCAATTGCGGCAGATACAGGTCGCGTTGCAGAACAATTCTCTCTTGCGCCTGTGACCTGCGCGCTCAGTGGCGGAGAGGATTATGAGCTGCTTTTTACGGTGGGTCAGTCAGACTATGAAAAAATTTCGGCAAACCCATCCGTGAGCATCATCGGATACGTGGATGAACCAGAATCCTCATCGAGAATGGTTACGCGTGCCGGTGCCACCATTGCGATCACGGCTCAGGGCTGGAATGCTTTTTCGTAAATGTGAGTCTGCGGGCCTGTGATTAAATCAATCCCTGGCCTTTCCTGTCAAGGACAATTAATGAAGAAGCACAACCAGTTTTGAATCCAGTTGTGCTTCTCAGGTTTTTTTTTGGATGTCTGTCGCTATCTCTTATTCCACGATAAGAGGAATTTGAATCGTCTTACCAGACTCTGACTCTACATGAACGATGTAATAGCCGCCCGCGAGGTTTTGGGGAACGAATTCAGAGCTGAGAGATCTGATTCCACTGTCAAAAGCAAGTCGGCCGGATGGTTCGAAGATTTGAATTCTTCCGTTTCCTTCCATACCTGAGAGTCTGAAGTTTCCTGAAGTTGGATTCGGGTAAATCTCAAAGGACTCCTCCTCATATCCGGAGATTGAAACAGTTTCTTCTTCCTCCTCAAGTTCGCAGGTCTGGTATTCCGAAGTTCTCAGTGATTCCAGATATGCCTGTTCAAAGGTTATAAATTGATTTGCCCAATCGGCGCGGGCCATTACAATGCCTTCACAGTTGATGACCAAAAGTCCGAATGGCCTGCGCGAGAAATGGTTGTACACCGAGTTGTCGGGATTGTCGCAGTACATCGTAAACGGGAAGTCGTAGGGAGTTCCATGTGTTTCCCAATTGTGCATGGCGTAACGGCGGTAATGGTAGTCAGGCCCCTGGGTTACCGTAGTATCGAGAGTGGGTACCGGAGGACAGTTGCTCGGACAATTTCCGTCGCTTGGATGCGCTTCGAGGTTGTAGATGAAAATCCAGTTGAAGTCATCCTCATGGTCGAGGATGTATGCGCGTGCCGATGTATTGTCAGGACTGTCGACATTAACGTCAAACATATTCCTGAAACGGATGCAGCTCACACTGCTGTTGATCAGAATGACAGGCTTGTCTCCTGTGAGCTCTTCACTCAGGGTCAGTGCGTTCCCGTCAAAATCATACACGGTAAAATCAGCTACAGTGTCTCCGACCTGATAACCCACTTCTGCCATACCTTCCAATGTGCCGTAGTCTTCCAGTGCAGCAATGGGGTCTGAGTCAGAGGGTGGTGAAGGCCATCCCAGATTCTGGGTGATTGCGTTGTAAAATTCTGTTTGCCCGTATGTCGCACTGGCTGACAGCCATAGACAAACGGCGGCAATGATGCCTGAAGTAATTGATTTCATGAAGGATTGCAGGTTGGTTTCAATTCAAAGGTAGAAACATATGCAGGCATAAAAAGTTCACATTTTTATCATAATTGTGAAAGCGCGCCTGTTTGTATCTCAGCTAATTACCTTCTTATCTCGTCCCGAAAACTGGTGTTACCAGCTCTGGCCCGCGCCCATGCTGCAAAATCAAAATACTCGAACACCCTGGATTCAAATGCGTCATCGCTTAATCCTTGTAATTCA
>JBEAZL010000090.1:0-5337 GCA_041170085.1 Bacteroidota bacterium | reverse complement strand
GTATCCTGACCAGTATTTCTCAGGATCATAAACACAACAGACTTAGACACAAGGCCCTCCGGGGCCTTTTATCTAAGTCTGTTGTGTTTATGAACCTGAGAAATACTGGACAGGATACACCTGATAACCTTACTTACTGAGGTACAGGTTGCGTTCGCTGTACACCTGGCGGAAGAACGGATCACGCAGGTCTTTGATAAACCTGATTGCCTCTCCGGTAGATTTCATCTCCGGACCCAGCTCCTTGTTTACCTCAGGAAACTTCTCATAGCTGAACACCGGTATTTTGATGGCATAACCTTCTTTGCGCGGATTGAAGTTGAAGTCCTTCACTTTTTTCACACCGAGCATAACCTTGGTAGCGTAATTCACATAGGGCTCGTCATACGCCTTAGCTATGAACGGAACCGTGCGGCTTGCGCGAGGATTCGCTTCAATCACATAAACAAGATCATCCTTGATGGCAAACTGGATATTGATGAGACCAACAGTATTCAGGGCAAGCGCGATGGTACGCGTATGTTCTTCAATCTGTGTCATCACGAAATCGCCAAGGTTATATGGAGGCAACACGGCATACGAATCACCGCTGTGAATACCCGCGGGTTCGATGTGCTGCATGATACCTATTATATATACATCCTCACCGTCGCAGATAGCATCGGCCTCTGCTTCAATGGCTCCTTCCAGAAAATGATCAAGCAGGATCTGGTTATCGGGCATGTCGCGAAGAATATTCACAACGTGCTGCTCCAGCTCGTGTTCGTTAATGACAATTTTCATTTTCTGCCCACCGAGTACATAGCTCGGACGAACCAGAAGCGGGAAGCCAAGATCGCGTGAAAGTTCGATAGCCTGCTCCGCGCTTTCCACTACTCCGAATTTCGGATATGGAATATTCTTCGCGACATGCCCGATAACCAGATACTGCTTGATCATTTTCTGGAAGGAGCCATTGAAGCAGAGGCCGATGCTATCTGCGATGGTGAGGATGTATATATAATAGGTATCATGCAGCACATTGAACCCGCGGGTATTCACAGCGGTGATTCGTATGCAGTTTTGCCTCCGTATAACCTTGGAGATTTCGTGATGACACAGATTGAGGAGCACACGCGTACCATCGCGCTTGCCCTGAATACTGTTGGTCTTATCAATATTCAGTTTGCCATCAAGGATGACCTTGTTTATGTGATTGAAGCGAATCCTCGTGCGAGCCGCACGGTTCCGTTCATAGCTAAGGCATATGACGAGCCCTATGTGAATTACGCGACCAAGGTTATGCTAGGTGTGAAAAAAGTGAAGGACTTCAACTTCAATCCGCGCAAAGAAGGTTATGCCATCAAAATACCGGTTTTCAGCTATGAGAAGTTTCCTGAGGTAAACAAGGAGCTGGGTCCGGAGATGAAATCTACCGGAGAGGCTATCAGGTTTATCAAAGACCTGCGTGATCCGTTCTTCCGCCAGGTGTACAGCGAACGCAACCTTTACCTCAGTAAGTAAGGTTTTCGGGTGCATACAGCCCGGGATTTCTCAGGTTCATAAACACAACAGACTTAGATAAAAGGCCCTCCGGGGCCTTTTTTGTTTTTTCTCGCTGGCTCTGTAATCCCTTTCTGCCGTGGGTTTTCGTGGCAACAGCAGCGCAACTTCATCAGAGAATATTCCATTTCATCAGTCCATTTTGACCAAAACCGGAGCTCAGGGTTTTCAACATCCGATTTTTCGGAGTTTTTCCACAAAGTGGTAGAAAGTGGTAAACATTGTCGTTTTGTGGGAAATTCTGTCTATTTTCGTCCCGTTCAAGCCACGCTTTTATGCTCAATCTCCTCGGAGAACACCACTGTAAAGTCGATGCGAAGGGTCGCATGATGTTCCCTGTCAAGCTGCGGAAGCAGCTGGAGACGGTGGTTCATCATGGTCTTGTGATCAATCGCAACCTCTTTATGAAGTGTCTCACTCTGTACCCGAAACCAGAGTGGGACAGGGTCCAGCAGGAGATGAGTTTGCTCAGCCGCTATAACGACAAGCACCAGCGATTCATGATTCGTTTTCTGGGAGGCGCAACCACCCTGGAGCTGGATGATGCCGGCAGGTTGTTGTTGCCAGCGGCTTTGCTCGAGTATGCCTCGGTTGATCTCAGGAAGAACAATGAGGTAGTAATCACCGGCGTGGGAGAACAGATGAATCTGTGGAGTGTGGACAACTACAAGGCCATGATGAAGGAGCAGAAAGACGATGAGGACTTCGGCTCGCTGGCATCGGAGATAGATCAATTCATACAAGACAGATTACGGAAACAGTGAAGACGCCATGAGTGATATGACCCAACCCAGGACAGAATGAGCGGGAGTGAGTACCACAAACCCGTGATGCCCCGGGAAGTCATCGAATCACTGAACATCAGGCCCGATGGGGTTTATGTCGACGTCACCTTCGGAGGAGGGGGGCATTCAGGGGAAATTCTCAGCAAACTTGAAACAGGGCGGTTGATCGCCTTTGATCAGGATCCGGACGCATGGAAGAATGCGCCAGACGACAAGCGGTTTACGCTTGTTCAAACCAACTTCAGAAATCTGACTGCAGAATTGAAAGCTCTGGGTATCCAGGAGGTAAACGGAATTCTGGCAGACCTCGGGGTTTCATCGCATCAGTTTGACACTCCGGAACGCGGCTTCTCTCTTCGGTTTGACGGTCCGCTTGATATGCGGATGGATACGAGACAGAAGAAGTCAGCGTGGAACGTGATCAATGAATATGATATAGATGATATATCAAGGATTCTGGCGGTCTATGGTGAAATGCCGAGGTCTCGCTCTCTGGCAGATGTAATTGGAAAGTCGAGACCCATAGATACGGTTGAAGAGCTGAAGAAGGCAGTGGCGCGGTTTGCTCCGTTTAAAAAGGAGCACAAGTTCTATGCACAGCTATTTCAGGCGCTGAGAATTGAAGTAAATGATGAGTTGAAAGCACTGGAAGAATTTCTTGAGCAGACCCCCGGGGTTCTGGCGAAAGAGGGAAGACTGGTGATCATCAGTTATCACTCCCTGGAAGACAGACTGGTGAAGAATTATATGAGGGCCGGGAATTTTTCCGGTCGTGAAGAGAAAGACCTGTACGGTCATCCGGTGCGACCTCTCGAACCACTGTTCAGAAAAGCACTGGTGCCAGACGATACCGAAATAAATGAAAACAACAGATCCCGAAGTGCAAAGCTGAGGGCTGCAACCAGACTATGACTAACCAAATGAAAAGCGATCCACAGGTCGTGGAAGAGCAGGCATCCAAACCGGCCAGGCAGGGCCGGGGAAAGATCGCCAGGCTCGTCAACCGCCTGCTGAACGGGGAATTCCTCGCGCGTGATGGCATGATGAAGCATCTCGGTTTCATCGGCTACGTGGTCCTGCTGGTTATCATCAATATTTCCATCATATACTACTATGAGGATACCGAGCGCGGAATAGTGGATGTCCAGCGCAGGATGGAAGAGGCGAAGGGTGAGCAGAGCTCATTCATCGGCGCCTATGAATCTGAAAGACGCCAGAGCAAAGTGGCAGAACAGGTGAAGCCTCTCGGGCTTCATGAGCTGACCACTGAGCCTGAGATCATCGAAGTCAAGCCGGGATATTTTACTGAGGATTGAGCATGCAGAGCACTTCAGCCAACATATCGTCCCGCTCATACATGGTTTTCCTGTTCTTCCTCTTGTTGGGGATTGTTGTGCTTGGAAAAGTTTTCTGGCTTCAGATCAGTCCTGATCCGAGAGCACTGGAAATAGCGAGAAGCTACACGGATCGCATCCGTGAAATCCTTCCTGTGCGTGGAAAAATATACTCGTCTGATGGCAGCCTTCTCGCCACAAGCGTGGCAGAATATGATTTGCGCTGGGACTCTAAGGCTCCATATGATGTAGAAGAATACCGCTCTAAGATTGATTCGCTGTGTTACAAATTGTCCCGATTCACTGGTCGTCCCTCTGATGAGTTCAGGAAAATTTTCTCCAATGCACGTCAAAAGGGAGCGCGATATGAGCTGATCGCGGAGAACATCTCTTATGAGGAAATGCAGACCATCAAGACATTTCCTTTTCTGAAGCGCGGTCCAAACAAAAGTGGTTTCTTCTTCGAACGTCATGATGTAAGGGTTCGTCCACAGGGCGGAGTAGCCCGAAGGACAATCGGTACAGCGGATTTTACTGATGGCGACACCATTAAGAATGGTATCGAGCTGGCGTATGATTCATGGTTGTCGGGCAAGAAGGGAAAACAGCTGATGGAAAAAATACCCGGTGGTCTGTGGCGTCCATCAGGTAACGATTATATCGAAGAGCCCGAAGAGGGTTGCGATGTTGTCGCCACCATTGATGCGCATTTGCAGGATGTCGCACATGCAGCACTCATGAAGCAATGTGTGCAGAGCAATGCAGCCTGGGGCACGGTTGTGTTAATGGAAGTAGAGACCGGATATGTCAGAGCCATAGCCAATCTGAAGAGAACCAGTGATAACGGTGGTTATGAAGACATCGAAAATTTCGCAGTGACACACAAGGTTGAACCGGGTTCAACTTTCAAGCTGGCATCGCTCATGGCTTGTCTTGAATCAGGTGCCATTAACCTTGAAGATACCATTGCAACGGGCAACGGACGTATCTCTTTCCATGGGGTTGAAATGACCGACAGCAATGCTGACAAAGGAGGTAACGGAACCATTACCGTTGAGCAGGTATTTGAAAAGTCTTCTAACGTCGGTACTGCGCTTGCAGTGAAAAAATCATTCGGTTCAAACCCGCAGAAGTTTCTCGACTATCTGCATCAGTTCGGTCTGAGCCTTGAGTTGGGTATTGATCTTCAGGGAGAAGTTAAACCGAAGATTTACAAGACTACCCGTGAGAACGGATGGTCAGGTCTGTCAATTACCCAAATGGCCATCGGTTATGAATTGCTCCAGACGCCATTGCAGGTTCTTTCATTCTACAATGCCATTGCCAATGATGGCAAGATGATGCGTCCGCAGTTTGTGCAGGAAGTGCGCAAAAACGGAAGTGTCGTGCAACGCTTTGATCCAATCGTCATCCACGAGAATTTCTGTAGCGACAAGACGATTGAAAAGGCCAGGAAGATGATGGAAGGAGTGATGGAGGAAGGAGGCACAGCTGACTGGGTATACAAGAATTCTTCATACAAGGTAGCCGGAAAAACGGGCACCGCATGGCTCAATGAAGGAGATGGGTATGTGCACCGCAGGTATCGTGCATCCTTCGTTGGTTATTTCCCTGCGAACGATCCCAAGTATTCGTGCATTGTCGTGATCAATAATCCGCAGGGCGCATACTACGGT
>JBEAZL010000089.1:0-3343 GCA_041170085.1 Bacteroidota bacterium | reverse complement strand
ATCGTGACGCTGGATGAGGAAAAGCAGAATCTTCAGGGCAAGAAGTTCGCACTGACATTGGGTATCAAGGCCGCCAAGTACGATACCATCCTGCTCACAGACGCGGATTGTGTGCCAGCCTCTTCACAGTGGATCAGGCTCATGACCTCTCAGATTCAGGAAGACACTTCGATAGTATTAGGTTTCTCGCCATATCGCAAATATGCTGGTTGGCTGAACCGCATCATACGGTTTGACACCCTCATGATCGGACTGCACTATCTCGGTTTCGCCAAATCCAGGCAGCCTTACATGGGAGTGGGAAGGAATCTCTGCTACCGGAAAGATCTGTTCTTCAGCGTTGGTGGATTTAAAGCTCATTACACATTGGCCAGTGGCGATGATGACCTGTTCATCAATCAGGTAGCCACCAGGAAGAACACGGCTGTAAGTTTCTCGCCTGATGCACAGACCATATCTGAACCGCATCAACACTGGAAAGGTTGGTTCACCCAGAAAAGGAGGCACCTGACCACTTCTTCGCGCTACAAGAGCAGGCACCAGAATCTGCTTGCATTGTGGCCCATGACATTTGGCCTGATGCTGGTCTCTTTCGGACTTCTGATGTTCTTTCACATCGGAATGTTATTAGTCGGAGCGTTGCTATTTGTCCGATACGTGGTGATGCTCACTATTTTGCACGGCGGATCGAAGAATCTGGGACAACATAAAGACATTGTCTGGCTGTCGCCGTTTCTCGAGCTGCACTTGTTTGTGCTGAATGTGGGACTCTATTTTACCAACCTCGTCCGAAAACCGCAGAAATGGAATTGATATCGCATCTATCTGAAAAGGGCCAGTACGATTACAACCTCGTACAAAAGGCACTGCATCAGCAGGACCAGAAGGCCTATGCGGAGTTGATGGAACGCTACCGTGAACCTATCTACTTCATGTTGCTCAAAATGGTGAACAACAAGGACGATGCAGAGGATCTCACCATCGAGGCTTTCGGAAAAGCATTTCGCAGATTGGGGCAATACACCCCGCAGTACGCCTTTTCTACGTGGTTGTTCAAGATTGCATCGAACAACTGTATCGACTACATACGTAAGAAAAAGATCAAGGCCATCAGCATAGACCATGGGTTTACCACGGACGACGGCGATACCATTGAGATCAATATTCAGGATGCCGTGATCGATCCGGCAGAGGCGATGCAGAAGGAAGAGCGTATCCGCAAGATGCGCGAAATCGTAGATCGCCTGAAGCCTCGTTACCGCAAGCTCGTTGAGCTTCGTTACTTTGAAGAAAAGGCTTATGAGGAAATTGCAGAAGAATTGAATCTCCCGCTTGGAACGGTGAAGGCTCAGCTTTTCAGGGCACGCGACTTCCTCTTTCAGATGATGAAGAACACCAAGGACAACTATTGAGTCATCTGACCCGTGCAAATTGACCCACAGAACCCTCTGCCCTTTTCAGCGATTCAACATTATTTCCCTGAGCTGGATGAATTCAGGCTAAAGCAGCTTGAAAGACTTGTGCCGCTGTATCAGGAATGGAACGCGCAGATCAATGTGATCTCACGCAAAGACATGGATCATTTTGTTGAACGTCATGTTTTGCATAGTCTGTCCATCGCCAGATTTACGAAATTCAGTCCGGGAAGCAGAATTATGGATCTCGGTACAGGCGGCGGATTTCCCGCCGTTCCTCTGGCCATATACTTTCCGGAAGTTCAGTTCGTTGCCGTAGACAGCATCGGCAAAAAAATCAAGGTCGTACAAGAGGTTGTTAATGCGCTGGGCATAACCAATGTGGAAGCTATTCACAGCAGGGCGGAGACCGTGAAAGGACCATTCGACTTTGTTGTGAGCCGAGCTGTTGCAGACCTGTCTGAACTGGTTAAATGGACCTCACACCTCATTTCCCGCAAAGACAATAATGCCCTTCCGAATGGATTGATATGTCTTAAAGGAGGAGATCTTACAGAAGAGATCAAACCCTTCAGGAAGGCTGCACAGGTCTACGATCTGAGTAGCTGGTACTCCGAATCCTTTTTTGAAACCAAGAAATTGGTTTACCTGCCTTTGTGATTAAGACCCCGAGCCGGCGTGCTTGATGGAATAGAAGAAGATAAAGGCATATCCCAAGGTCAGCATGGTATGAAAAGGCACGAGACCCCAGTCTGTAATGTAGATTCCCCATATTACACCGAACAGGAAGTACAGCATAAGCATACCCTCGCCAATGGTGAGCGGACTCACTTTGCTGGCCCTGTATTTTTTATCTGACCATGAACCTTTCAAGCCACTGATGGCAAACTTGGGTGTCCTGATGAAGGCCGACTTCTTGCCGCTAAAACCTTCCATTACCGCAAGAGCATTATGAAGCGAAAGACCCATGCTCACCGAGAGGAACAATGGAAAATCCCGAAGGAAATGGAGGAGTTTACGTCCGCCTTCTTCAGCTGGTCGTGAGAGCCAGTAAAAGAATGCAAGGATGATAAAACTGAGAAGGAAGAACGAGGCAGCGTTGAAAGCAAACGCATACTCCTGGTATGCATTCTTGATGATGAGCATGGGAACACTCAGAATCGCAGTGCCCAGAATGCAGATAAACAGAAAGCTATTCAACAGGTGGAATGTCGCATGCACCTTGCGGCCAAAACCCAGTCCCTTCTTGCGAAGCACTTTCATCAGGTTCTTGCGTGTACATTCTGCTGCTCCCTTGGTCCAGCGGAATTGCTGAGCCTTAAGGGCATTCATCTCGGCAGGCAATTCAGATGGTGTGCCGATTCCTTCGAGATAGATGAACCTCCAGCCGCGAAGCTGCGCTCTGTAGCTGAGATCGAGGTCTTCAGTGATGGTATCACTTTCCCAGCCACCAGCATCGTAAATGGTCTTCTTGCGCCAAATCCCGGCAGTACCATTGAAGTTGATGAAGTGTCCGCCGGAGTTTCTTCCTTTCTGTTCTACAGTGAAGTGAGCATCGAGACCGAAGGCCTGGAGACGGGTAATAATCGAATAATTTTCGTTGAGGTGAGCCCAGCGGGTTTGCACTACACCGATCTCATCACCCACAAAGAAATAAGGAATGGTCTTTCTCAAAAAGTCGGGCGATGGTACAAAGTCTGCGTCAAAAATCGCGACAAACTCACCCTTGCAGATATCGAGACCATAAGCCAGTGCGCCAGCTTTATAGCCTTTGCGCTCGGGGCGCTTCACCTGCTTGATATCGATTCCCTTCGCCTGCATTTCAGCCACCTTTCTGGCAGCAACCTCGAATGATTCATCGGTACTATCGTCAAGCACCTGAATCTCGAGCTTATCCTTCGGATAGTCGAACTGACAAACAGCCTCAA
>JBEAZL010000088.1:0-5390 GCA_041170085.1 Bacteroidota bacterium | reverse complement strand
GGAAGATATCGCGGAATGGATAAAAAAATCCATACAGCCATTGACTACAACCGCTATACAGTTTTTTCTCTGTGGGATACCTTCAGGGCGTATCACCCATTGATGAACAAACTTCAGCCAGAACGAACACGCGACTGGATCGTCACCTTCCTTGAGATGTACAAAGAGAGAGGTGAACTGCCAGTATGGGAACTCGCCGGTAACGAGACATACTGTATGATTGGATACCACAGCATACCTGTCATTACACATGCTTATCTGGAGGGAATTCAGGACTTTGATACAGAACTTGCACTTGAGGCCATGATCGCAGCTGCCAACGGTCCTCAGCAAGAAAAAAAGGACTACGACCTATATGGATTTGTACCGGGTGATATGCACAGCGAAAGCGTTTCAAAAACCCTTGAGTTTGCGTACGATGATTATTGCATTGCCCGCTTCGCGAGGGCTCTGGATAAACCCGATGTGTACAAGAAATTTTTAAAGAGATCACAGAACTGGAAAAATGTGTACGATCCGAAAACCAAATTCATGCGGGCAAGAAGGAATGGTGGATTCACTGAACCATTTGATCCCTTCCAGGTCAATTTCAATTACACCGAAGCCAACTCGTGGCAATACTCGCTCTTCGTTCCTCATGATATGACGACTCTGATGACGTATATGGGAGGTAAGGACTCATTACTGACATGGATGGACAGATTGTTCCATGCTGCTGAACAGACCACCGGCCGAGAGCAGGCAGATATTACCGGACTTATTGGGCAATATGCTCATGGCAACGAACCCAGCCATCACGTTGCCTTCCTGTATGATGCTCTTTCGCGTGGTACCGACAAACCTGTGCACTTCACCGACAGCATTACTTCCAGTCTTTATATGCCAACACCCGAAGGTTTGTGCGGCAATGAAGATTGTGGACAAATGTCGGCCTGGTATGTAATGGCCATGCTTGACCAATACTATCTCAATCCTGATTGCGTCCTCAGAACAGGTGAAGATGCTGCACGTTATCCGGATACGTATTCACTTCTTGGTGCGACCTCCAGAGTATTCCAGCATCTGATCACTCCGGCACCCATCATCAGAGGTCCACAAACATCATTTACCTCAAGGATTTCAATTGAAATTGATAACGCGGAGCCGGGAGTTCGAACAAAGGTTGAACTGACCGAAGAAGGAAGCCAACCAAAAACATTCATTTACTCAGGACCATTTTCCATCGAAAACAACAGCACCGTAACTGCCTGGGCCGAGAAAGAGGGATATGAGAAAAGTAAAACAGTTACTGCGAATTTTGTGAAACGGAATGCTGACCGCAAAATCAAGTCAATCACTTCGTATGACTCTCAATACGCGGCAGGCGGACAGGACGCTATGATCGACGGCATGAGAGGCGGAACGGATTTTCGCACGATGCACTGGCAGGGCTTCCAGGGTAAGGATGTCGAAATTGTAGTAGACCTTGGAAAACCAGACTCCGTTTCATACCTGAGCTTGTCGTCTTATCAGGACATCAAGCCATGGATTTGGACTCCATCTGAAGTGCAATATTATCTGAGCCGTGACGGGATTAATTTCTATCCGGTAGGAAAAGTTGTCTCTGAAGTACCCGACAATGAAGTGAGCATTCAACTGTACGAGTTCAGGCTGAACATAGATCCTCAAAAGGCGAGATATGTAAAAGCAATCGCAAAGCCAGCCTTTGAAACAATACCTGAATGGCATTTGGGTGCAGGTGGCAAGCCATGGATATTCCTGGATGAATTGATCGTGCGTTGATCAATTCTCAGAAATCCGAATGGCTAATTCCGGCATTCGTTCAAGCTCCCTCACAAGCTCCGGCGTAACCTCAAGCTTGGTCACTCCCATGGCATTTGCCGACAGTTCATTGTCCTGATCCAGCACTTTGAAGCGAACCTGACATCTGCCTGTGCCGTTCACAAGCAGTCCGGAAAGCCTTGAAATAAGAGGCTCGCTCAGATCCTGGAGTTTTACGGTAAGGGTTAAATACTTCGCCAGTCTGTCGCGGATATCAGCGAGAAGCTCAATTTTGGTGATCTTGAATTCGAGCTCATCCTTTCTGTCACCGTATCCTCTGGTCTGAGTCCTACCCTGCACAAACAGGGAGAACTTGTTATCCAGAAAAGCCTTGTATTTGAGATAATCTTCGCCGAAGAGAACAAATTCAAATGAATCATGATAATCCTCAAGAATGAAACTGCCGAATGGCTTTCCATTGCGCGAGACTTTGTGTGAGGCTTCGCGAACCATGCCAGCAAAGCGCAGGTCGCGCCCCATACATTTTGACATATCCTTCAGCAGAGTCAGGCCTTCTTCGTTACAGAAATTCCTGATCTCCAATCCAAAGTCATCCAGCGGATGTCCGCTGATAAACATACCCACCACTTCCTTCTCTTTGCTGAGTCGTGAGAGGGTATCCCACTCCTCCACTTTGGGTGGTTGTGGCAACACCAGTGCTGTATCATCCGACTCTCCGAAAAGGCTTACCTGAGAAGAATTCTTCTTCTCGCGGAAAGATTGTCCGTATCTGACAAGAGTCTCAATGAATGATTCACTCTTTCCATCAGGCGCGAAGTATGCAGCCCTCGGAATCTTCATGGAATCCAATGCTCCACTGAGCACAAGACTTTCCATTACTTTTTTATTGCAGGTCTTCTGATCTACCCGTTCGATGAAATCGTGAATGGTTCTGTAATGTCCCGCCTTTCGCTCCTCGATGATACTTTCCACGGCATTCTCACCAACACCCTTAACAGCCGCCAGTCCGAAACGGATTTCACCCTGAGCGTTCACAGAGAACAGACTGATTGATTCGTTTACGTCAGGACCAAGAACATGTATTCCCTGATTCCTGCACTCCTGCATGAAGAAGCTCACCTGCTTGATGTCGCTCATGTTGTTGCTCAACACGGCTGCCAGATACTCTGCAGGATAATGAGCCTTGAGATAGGCTGTGTGATAGCCAATCAGAGCGTAGCAAGTAGAGTGCGACTTGTTGAATGCGTACGATGCGAATGCTTCCCAGTCGGTCCACACCTTATCGAGCTTGTCCTGCGGATGTCCTTTGGCCATGGCACCTTCCAGAAACTTGCCCTTCATCTTATCCAGGGTGTCCCGCTGCTTCTTACCCATTGCCTTCCGTAGTACGTCGGCCTCACCTTTCGTAAATCCGGCGAGCTTCTGTGAAAGCAACATCACCTGTTCCTGATATACCGAGATTCCATAGGTCTCTTTGAGATATTCTTCCATCTCAGGGAGGTCGTAACTAATAGCCTCCAGCCCGTGCTTACGCCTGATAAAAGAGGGTATATATTCCAGCGGACCCGGACGATACAATGCGTTCATCGCGATGAGGTCGTCGAACGTAGTGGGCTTCAGCTCGCGCATGTATTTCTGCATACCGGCACTTTCGTACTGGAATATTCCGATCGTCTCGCCGCGCTGAAATAATTCATACGTCTGTGTATCGTCAAGCGGAATTGTATCCGGATCTATCTCTACACCATGCCTCGCCTTGATCAGGCGGATCGTATCCTTGATTAGGGTAAGTGTCTTGAGGCCGAGAAAGTCCATTTTCAGCAGTCCGGCACTTTCTACCACTTCATTGTCGAACTGCGTGCACCACATATCGCTGTCCTTGGCGGTAGCCACAGGAACAAGGTTTGTGATGTCTTCCGGGGTAATAATTACACCACAGGCGTGGATACCTGTGTTGCGTACGCTACCCTCCAGCAATGAAGCCATCTGTAAGATCTTGGCCTCAAGAGTATCCTGTTGCTGAATATTCTTCATCTGCAGGACCTGCTGCAAATCTTCACCGTTGTATTTCTGCTTCAGACCAGCGGCATCCATTCTGGCGATGTCAGCCACAGAAGCATTGTCAGGAATGAGCTTAACGAGGTCGTTGGTATCCGACAATGGCAGTTCGAAAACTCTGCCAGCATCGCGAACACTTGACTTTGCAGCCATAGTTCCGATGGTTACAATCTGAGCCACAGCATTGCGACCATATTTGTTTCTCACATATTGTATGACCTTATCGCGACCTTCATCATCAAAGTCAATATCAATATCGGGAAGTGATACCCTTTCAGGATTCAGAAAACGCTCAAACAGCAGATCGTACTTAATCGGATCCACATTGGTGATTCCGATACAATATGCGACTGCCGATCCCGCTGCTGAACCACGGCCCGGACCGACGCTCACGCCTTGTCTTCTCGCCTCGTTGCAGAAGTCCTGAACAATGAGGAAGTAACCCGGATATCCGGTTCTGGCAATTGTTTCCAGCTCAAAATCCAGTCTCTCGCGAATAGCATCTGTAATCTCTCCATACCTGCGGCTTGCTCCTTCATATGTGAGATGGCGCAGATAGGCATTCTCGCCCCTCTTTCCACCATCCGACTCGTCCTGAACATCTATAAACTCAGAAGGTATTTCGAACTTTGGAAGGAGTACATTTCTTTCCAATTCATAATTCTCACAGGTATCTGCTATTTGTATCGTATTGGCAATTGCGTCAGGGATATCGCTGAACAATGTCTGCATATCTGCAGACGACTTCACATAAAACTGATCGTTAGGCAATCCATAGCGGAACTCTCTTCCCTTCTTGCCATAATAGCGCTTTGGCTTCGATACATATTCTCCTTCCTTCACGCATATGAGCGCATCCTGAGCCTCAGCCTCATCCTGTGTGGTGTAATAAGTATTATTGGAAGCGAAGTACTTCACATGATGCTTATCGCAAAAACGAAGAAGAACTTCATTTACCACATCCTCTTCTTCCAGACCGTGACGGACTATTTCAGCGTAAAAATTTTCTCCGAAGTTTTCTTTCCACCACAGAAATGCCTCTTCTGCTTTTGCTTCGCCAGCATTGAGAATGAGCGATGGCACCTCTCCCCACAAGCCACCTGTGGTTACTATCAGGTCAGACTTATATTCGAGAAGAACGTTCCTGTCAATTCTGGGCACGTAATAAAATCCTTCAGTATGTGCTATGGAAGAAAGCCTGGAAAGGTTTGAATAACCGTTTTTGTTCCTGGCGAGAAAGACAATCTGAAAGCCATCGTCCTTTTCCTTCTTGTTCAATCTGTCTTTGCACACATTGAGTTCACAGCCGATAATGGCTTTGACTCCGGCCTTCTTCGCAGCGCGGTGAAAGACAAAAGCCCCCATCATATTCCCGTGATCGGTAATGGCAATGGCAGGAGAATTACCTGCTTTGGCTGCAGCTACCAGCGCCGTTACCTCGCTGGTTGACTGTAATATGGAATACTGAGAATGGACATGCAGGTGAACAAAAGGCTGATCAGGATCTGCCACAAACTCACTCTTACGGAGCTGGACAATCTTCTCCACAT
>JBEAZL010000087.1:0-2925 GCA_041170085.1 Bacteroidota bacterium | reverse complement strand
GCACGCTGTCTGACGGAGTGGTGGAGACATTTCTGATGGCTATGGCGAAAGGTATTTGAGCGCCTTCCGCGATGGTATCGGAAGGAAGAAGGAGGCCAGATCCAGGATCAAGCGCAAATTCCGGAGGAGCCTCTGCGAGAATATGCCAGCTGTGAAATGGAGGTGGTGTAAGGTTGGGGTAGTCTTCCACAACCTGACTCAGTTTGAGAACAGGAAACTCATCCGCCGAAGCTATTAATTCGAGATTGATATTTCCATCGGTTGAACTTTCAGCGGCTATAACTGACTCGGCACCTGTGGTTGTGATAGCGCGAACCTGAACCAGCATCTCGTCACCAAAATCTCCATTCGAGCTGTTCCACTGCGCATCCTGCCAGCTCAATGCAGGACCAAATCCAGGGGTTGTCATCTTGCCCTGCCCCATGGTACCACTGATGGTTGTCTCAAGGACAAGGTAATCACTGATGTCTGATCCATATAACTCTACCACGGTCTCAGGATATCCCTTTTTCATGAAGAAGATAAATGGCACACTGTCTTGTGATGTGCCAATTTGTGATGCGCCCAACTGTGCAAAAACGTCAGCTGTTCCTGGTGCATATTGGTCCCACGAATCGTAATCAGCGAACTGCCAGGTATAAATGAGGAGGTAGTTGCCATTATACACTTCGTCGGTTACCATATTGGCGAAGCCTTCCATCTCTTCAGTGTTGTTTTGCCTGAAAATGAAGTACCGTTCAGGCCGGCCGCGTGCATTGGCGCTACCCATGTAGTTGTCGTAGTTGTGTTGCGGATTGGTGCCGTTGTAATTGCTTTCCCAGGCTGTCAGGCTTACACTATCGATTACAGCTACCATAAGGCATGGCTGGCTGCCGGGGCCGGAATAATCCTGAACTTCAAGGTCGATCTGGTATCTCGTAGCTAAGGCCTCAAAGCTCGTGGCTGGCTGACCGTATACCTCGCATTTGAGTTGGGTGGAACCGGTATTGAAGTCAAGTCTGCGCTCCTCACGGTTGAGTTCCATGCCCGTGAAATCGTTGTCCTTAACCTGGAAGATGTGTGCCTGTCCCCAACCTTCCTTGTTGCTGAGATGCTGAAATGAACTCTCTCTCCATCTGTAATCCGATTCAGATGTACTGTCGGCTGAGCAGCGCCAGAAATAAACTCTCGCCTCTTCGAGCGATTCCGGAAACTCCCAGTTTACGAGTCCGCCGGGCGATTCAATGGTGTGCTCGCTCATCCAGGGACTATCGAATGTGTCAGTAGTATCTATCTGGAATTTATACGTGCGTGGCGTGTCGAAGACATACCCCGTGTTGGCTTTTAGCGTTACCTGGTTGTCCGGATATACAGCAAAGGGGTATGGCCATACCGGCAAAAGATCTCCGGATGAAATGAGCAAATTCTTTCCCGAAACTATATTGTTTGATATATCAACGAGCTCCGGAACAAAATTCGACGGGTAATCCACCAATGCATCGAATGTGTTTATTCCAGTATCGGTTCCGGGGTTAATCGGAAGTGTAAAAACAATGGTGTCGCGGTGGTGGATGTGTGGCAGGGTCTGAATGTAGGATGTGTCAGTTCCGTTGGGATAGTGTCTGACGAGCTCAATGCCAACCGGACGGTTAACGGCTTTGCCAGGATTGGAAATGGCAAGACGCACATCAAATGAATCGACCTGTGAGGTTACTGATTCAGGATCGAATGAAATGTCCTGATTGAATATCTGATAATCCGGATTTTCACGCGGATACATACGGACTGCCGGATCACCGTGCAGCGCGAATGTCAGGGCAGTGTTGATTCTCGCAGGTTCAGGGTTTGTTCCCTGGAAGTCTTGTACCGCGAGAACCATGCATTGTCCAATGCTGTGACCATAGCTTTTCTGGAACATCCGCTTGTAAAAATTGCCGGTAAATTCATTCAGATAGAACGGTTGTCCGAGATCGCTTTTGGCAAGAAAACCAATTACACCTCTGTCGGCTACGAGTACAAAGTTTTCGCTGGTACTCTGGCTTTCCGGCAGGTGAATGTTTCCGGTGTAACATGAGTTGCCGATCAATAATGGATATTTTCCCTGATTGTTGTAGTTGTCAGGACTGTCGATGTTTTGATCGAATCCGGTGCTGCTCGCATGCCCGAAGAAGGTCATGAGCATTACACCCTCTTCCAGCAGTTGCTGGATAGAATCAGAGAGGTTGATCTGAACGGGATCGGAGGTTTCTTTGAGGAATGTGTATACCTTACCTCCAAGACAGGTATCCTGAGCCAGAGTTTTATAGTTGTTCAGGTAATAGGCAAACAGTGTTTGCTCACCCTGATTTCCGCCACCCCCAAAGTGCAGGATGTTCTTTTGCCACATGGCCGGATCCGCCGATTCCAGTTCAATGACTTTATTGCGATAGTCAAGAACCTGTGTGATGTTTTCTGCAGCCAGTCTGCCCGTCGGAATAGCCGATTCCAGGAGTGTATTTCCAAGTCCGGAGGTGAGCGCAACATCGGAGCTTGGCCAACCCCATGTGGGAACGAGGTTTCTGGCGTAATAGTCAGGATTGTTCCTTGCCCCTTCCGAACCTGAGAGACTCATTTCATGAATGCTCTTTCCAATGATGAAGAGATGCGACGGATCCTGTGGCCAGGATGTCAGAAGGTGATCGCAGAAATGTCGAATGGCCAGAGGATGTTTCCATATCCCGTATGCGTACTGCATGTACAGTTCTTCGACATTAACCACCATGCTTTGCATACCCTCAGATGTTCTGTACGCGGAATACGCATTGGCAGCGCTTTCCAAAAGAGGGTGAGTGATAATGACAAATGCGGAATCGAGTGGAGATGATTCGTAATCTGTGAAGAAGCCACTCGAAGTAACGGGCATGAGGTCTTCCAGATCATTAATATTATCTGCAGAAGTAAGCCACA
>JBEAZL010000086.1:0-5681 GCA_041170085.1 Bacteroidota bacterium | reverse complement strand
TTGTTCAGGCCTACCCAGCCATCTTCATCAGTATGGATGAGAACATCAAGAATTTCAACTTTCACACTGTCTGCCTCAATCGGCAAATCATGCAGACGCACGCTCATCGTTGCGGTGCCCCGCGCTTCATCCTTGTCACAGGAGTACAAGATCATCACTGTCGCCGAAGCGAACATTACAATCGGCCAAATCTTCTTCTTCATCGCTTTCTCGTTTAGGTTATAGAACAATATCCGATACAAAGGCTACAGGGCGTCGCACAAAGATAAGATAATCAGGTAATTACATTTTAAAATAAATTATCCGCTTCCTCTTGCGGGCGCTGACATGAGTAGCCATCTTGCCTCCGATTTCAACAGACGAATCAAGCATGCGAACCAACAGATTTTTTCGATATCGCGAGCTCCATGATACCGGCTTCAGTGAAAAGGCCTCCACTCAGACCAGCAGATTGCTGAATAAAGATGGAACCTACAATGTAAGCCATCATGGGTTATCATTCTTTGAGCGATTCCATCTGTTCCATTGGCTTATCACCATGAGCTGGTCAAGATTTCTGCTCGTCGTGTTCATCTCTTTTGTTCTCATAAATACCGCATTTGCCACCCTGTATGTCCTGGTCGGCATTGAGGGACTTTCCGGCGACGTTGTGCATGGTCTGGGAGATGCATATCTCAAAGCCTTTTTCTTCAGCACCCAGACATTATCCACCGTAGGATACGGTACCATCAGCCCGATCAACACCGCTTGTTCAACGGTAGCGGCATTCGAATCATTCACTGGTGTTATGGGCTTTGCCATGGCAACCGGATTGCTCTATGGGCGCTTCTCAAAGCCACAACCAAGAATGATCTTCAGCCGCATAGGAGTTGTTGCGCCATTCCGCGAAGGCACTGCTCTTATGGTGCGTATGGCAAACATGAAAGGTACGCAGTACATAAATATGAGTGCGCGAATTATAATGTCCAGAACAGAAAACGAAAATGGACAAGATGTCCGGAAGTTTTACAACCTCAATCTCGATATTGATAAAATAAGCCTGATGGTTTCCACATGGACACTCGTTCATCCGATCACCGAGGAAAGCCCGTTCTTCGGTGTAAACAGCGACATGTTTCTGGCTAGTAAGCCTGAAATCCTGGTGCTGCTGAACGGGTATGACGAAACCTATTCACAGGAAGTACACATGCGAACCAGCTACACTCCGGAAGAAATAAAGTGGGGTGTTAAGTTCACTAAGATGCTGGTACAGGAGGATTCAGGAAATACCCGCGTGCTTTTTGATCAGATTAACGAGACAGAATAGTGGTCTTCACATTTTGTTGATATGTCAACGTAGTGATGGCCCCCGGGATTACTACTCTCCTTCCTTTTTTCCTGCGTGCTTGAGGACTTTGGCCTCAACGTAAAAAATGATCTCCTCGGCCATGTTTTTACACTGATCTCCCACGCGCTCCAGTTTTCGGATGGTGCTGAGAATATGCAGCCCCTGCTCCATGTGAGCCGAATTCTCGCGGAGATACCCGGCTATACATTTATTGGCTGCGCGGTTGATTTCGTTGAGCAATTCATCCCTCTTAAATATTGTTCTTGCGACTTCAGTATTCTCCTTGTCAAAAGCCTCACATAAATCAAGAAGCATGTCACTTGCCTCCTCAAACATCGTAAGCACCTGTGTCTCGGCCAATAAGTCATCCGGGAAATTATTTTCTGCTTCGAGAATGAATCTGGCAATTCCCTCCGCTATATCCCCTGTTCGCTCCAGGTTGCTATTTATCTTCAGCACTGCAAGCACAAAACGTAGATCAACAGCCACGGGGTTCAGCAATGCAAAAGCATTCTCGCAATCATTATCAATATTCAACTCATACGCGTTGACCCTCTTCTCTGTGTGAATGATTTCTCTGGCCAGATCCTTATCCATTGTCACCAAGGCCTTCTGAGCCTTCAGGAGCTGTGCAGAGACCAGTTTCCACATGAGGATGAGTTCATTCTTCACACGTTGAAGTTCCGATTCACTGTGGGTCATCTTTGATAATTGTTATTAGAATACAGAGGTCCTGTGGTCTACCCGAACCTGCCGGTAATATAGTTCTGCGTGCGCTCGTGCTTCGGATTCGTAAAGACAGTCCTGGTTTCATCAAACTCAACCAGTTCACCCAAATAGAAGAAGGCAGTTTTATCGCTGACGCGAGCTGCCTGTTGCATGTTGTGGGTAACGATCAGTATAGAAAAGTTAGACTTCAGCTCATGTATCAGCTCCTCCACCTTTGAGGTAGAGATCGGATCAAGCGCAGACGCTGGTTCATCCATGAGAATTACAGTAGGCTGGACTGCCAGGGTTCTGGCAATACAAAGTCGCTGCTGCTGTCCGCCAGAAAGTGCAAGTGCAGGCTTCTTCAAATCGTGCTTTACCTCATCCCATAATGCCGCCCTTTTCAAAGACTCCTCCGCCGCATGATCCAGCTCGTCCTTTCTTGTGATACCCTGTATTTTAAGACCGTAAACTACATTTTCATAGATCGACTTCGGAAAGGGATTTGGTTTTTGAAACACCATTCCGACTTTCTTTCTCAGCTCTTCCACACGCACATTGCGGTCATAAATGTCCTTGCCATCAATAATCACATCACCTTCCATCCGGAAAGTTTCAATGTAATCATTCATTCTGTTCAGGCAGCGAAGGAATGTAGATTTACCACAGCCCGACGGACCAATGAATGCAGTAACACTATTCTTTTCAATATTCATGTTGATATCACGGAGAACATGATTCTCTCCGTAATACACATTTACCTTCTTTGCTTCGAGCTTGAATTCCGGCGTCATTACCACTTTACTTTTTTCTGCCACTTGTTGCGAAGGTACAGTGCCACGCCATTCATAAGGAACGTAATGAGCAGCAGCACAATAATCGCAGCAGCCGAATTAATTATAAACCCTTCCTGAGGGCGGGATACCCAGTTAAAAATCTGCATCGGGAGAACAGAGAACTCATCCATTGGCCCCGAGGGAACAAATGGAACAAATGCGAGCGCACCCACAACAATCAATGGCGCTGTTTCGCCCACCGCGCGTGACAATGCGAGAATTACTCCGGTCACAATTCCTCCGCTGGCCGCAGGTAAAACCTGGTTCCAGATGGTCTGCCATTTACTTGCTCCAAGACCATAGGATGCTTCCCGAAGTGTTTTCGGAACTGCCTTGATGGCCTCGCGCGTGGCAACAATAATTACAGGGAGTACCAGCAAACTGAGAGTGCAGGCACCAGCAAGAAGCGTGCTGCCCATACCAAGTACCCTTACGAAAATTTCGAGTCCAAGAAGACCGTATATGATAGACGGAACACCTGCAAGATTCGCAATATTGAGCTCAACCAAACGGGCAAAGTAGTTTCTCTTTCCATATTCTTCCAGGTATATGCCGGCAGCGACTCCAACCGGAATGGCAAGAGCTGCAGTAAGCACGAGTACCCAGAGTGTTCCTACCATGGCGGGAAGAATTCCTGAGTTCTCCGGGATGTAGGATGGAAATCCGGTGATAAAATCCCAATTGACACGGCCAAGGCCCCGTATCAGAATATCAATGATAAATATCGCAAGCATCAATAACCCGAAGAGGGTGCAAGCCATCCCGAAGTACTTGAATACTACATCGCGAAGTCTATTTAATACTGTCTTATTCATACTTCGCTGTAAAACGTTTCTTAATCCAGAACGACACATTGTTCAGGATGAATGTCAATGCAAACAGGCTAATGCCGGCAGCATAGATGGTCCGGTATTCCAGCGACCCGTGTTCCACATCGCCCATAGAAACCTGAACGATGTACGTGGTAATGGTCATGATCGGTTCCCGCGGATCGAAGGTGAGGTTGGGTTGCTGACCCGCAGCGATGGCCACAATCATGGTCTCGCCCACCGCCCTTGATACGGCGAGGATCACAGAAACCACAATTCCGGAGGCGGCAGCCGGAACCAGCACTTTGAAAACAGTCTGATATCTGGTCGCACCCATTCCGAAGCTGGCTTCGCGCAAGCTTTTGGGCACCGCATAGAGAGCATCCTCACTGAGTGATGAAATGATTGGGATGATCATTACACCCATAACGATACCAGATGAAAGCGAGTTGAATGATGCGAGGCCGGGAATAATATCCTGCAGGAAGGGTGTTACCACTGTAAGTGCAAAATAGCCGTAAACCACAGTAGGCACAGCGGCGAGAATCTCCAGCACCGGCTTGATCCATTTGCGCATCGTTGCAGGCGCGTACAAATTGAGGTAGATGGCAACCGTGAGACCAACCGGAAGAGCCACCGCAATGGCAATCAGCGTAGTCAGCAGTGTTCCCGTTATCAATGGCAGAATACCGAAATGCTTATCAGCAAACAATGGCGTCCACTGAGTGTCGGTAAGGAACTCACCAAGAGGAACCGTGCTGAAGAACTGTGCAGATTCACTGATCAGAACATAAAGAATTCCGACAGTTGTCAGAACGCCAATGGCCCCGCTGGCAGCCAGCAGGGCCTCTATGATGCGTTCCTTTGTTTTCACCTTATGAAAGAATTCTGAGGATGGCAAGTTGGCTCCGGCATTTCACCAGCCCGTTAACCCTGAATGAAGTTTCGTATCAATGAGCAACAGGTGCCGACTGTGGAAGAGTCTTGAAGAAAGCTTCGAGCTTTGTCATTTCAGCAGCCACTTCTTCATCTGTCATGGGCACGAAACCAACAGCCTGAGCGAGAGTCACTGAATTCTTCAGGTAGAACCTACAGAACTCCTGTACTTCCGGACGAATGGCACCCGTGTTGTTCAGATATATAAATAGTGGTCTGCCCAGAGGCTCATACGTCTTATTCTTAACGGTTTCAACACTTGGAAGAACGCCGCCGTTTCCATTGTTGATGGCGACCGCCTTCAGCTTATTGGCATTTGCCTCATAATATCCCAGTCCAAAGAAGCCAAGCGCATTCTTATCGCCAGCCACTCCCTGAACGAGCACGTTATCATCTTCGCTGGCAGTGTAATCGCCGCGACACTCTTTAGCTTTGCCAACAATGGCCTCCGTGAAGTAGTCGAAAGTTCCGCTTTGGGTTCCGGCTCCGAAAAGGTTGATGTTTTCAGCCGGCCATTCAGGGCGAATCTGATTCCACTTGGTAATTACACCCTGAGCAGCGGGCTCCCAGAGCATTTTCAATTCAGCCACGGTCATTTCGGTGCACCAGGTGTTTTCAGGATTTACCACAACCGAAAGCCCGTCATATGCGACCATGATCTCAGTATAGCTCACGTTATTCGCCTTTGCAGCGCTGTCTTCAGTGGATTTGATCGGACGTGAAGCATCATTGATGTCGATCTCGCCACGTCCAAACTTTTTAAATCCACCGCCCGTGCCACTCTCTCCTACTGTTACACGAACCTTGGGGTTGGCGCGCATAAATTCTGTTGCTACGGCTTCGGTAATAGGGTAGACCGTCGAGGATCCGTCAATACTAACAGAACCGCTAAGTTCTGTGCTGCCATCGGCAGGTTTGTTGCCTCCGCAGGAAGCCAGGGCAACTGCCAGTGCAGCCGCGATGAATGGGGTCAGATTTAATTTCATGTCGAGGTTTCTTTACGGATACAAAAGACCCCCGCCGGTATTGTCCTGTCGTTTTGCCAATGCTATGAAATTGTTAAGC
>JBEAZL010000085.1:0-13374 GCA_041170085.1 Bacteroidota bacterium | reverse complement strand
GTAAAGCCATCGAACACAAAAGAATTCCTCTTTGTGGTGTCCAGTTCCCAGGCGAGGGCAAATTCGCTTTGCTTCAGCAAATCTTTATCGGCGATTTCACGCATCCGAAGGAGTTCATTGCTTCTTGCCAACATCTGCGATGCAAGTACAACGAGGAACTGGTATGTGCTCTCTGTGCGTTCATCAAATGGCTTGAGCATATGCGTTTCAGTGGTATAACCGATGGTATTGAACAATGCTCCATATCCGGTACAAAATCGCGGTGTCTCAAGAAAATCAACGAGGCCGCTTTCAGGCAATCTGCCCATGGTATTCACATAAGGGCTCATCCGATGGCCTCTCTTTTCCATGGCATCAAAAAGTGCGGGTGTCAGTGAACTCCTCACATACTCACCCAGCTTGCCTCCCAGCTTGTCAGGTTGGGTAGTGATGAGGGTCATGGTGTGTTGATAATCCGCTCCGTTGCTCACGTGTGTATCAACCAGAACATGAGGCCTGACTCTGGTAAACCATCTCGCAAAAGATCTGGCATTCTCTGAGTCACATTTGATGAAGTCTCTGTTCAGATCAAGATTGCGGGCATTGCCCCTGAAACCATATTCGATGGGACCATCCTGGTTTGCCCTGCTGAAGCTACCGCGATTCAGCGCGCCATCAACATTATACATCGGAATGACACAGATGATGAGATCAGCTGAATTCACATTCAGGCCCTCTATCCTGCCCTCCAGATAGTCTTTGCAAAACCGGAGCGAGGCATCCACACCATCCGGCTCCCCCGGATGAATAGCATTGTTCACAAACAAGACGGGCTTCGCCGGGTCGAAGAGTTCAGGGTAAAATATTGTGTCTGGATTGATGATGAAAGCATGCAGTGGTTTGCCTGAATCCGTCGATCCTATCTCAACCAGCCGGGCCCTTTTATGCGCATCATCAAGCGCCATGTACGAATCAATGCATTCCTTCCAGGTCAGCGTCATTCCCGAAGTTGAGGCTGAGTCCTGCGCAGATGACACATTGACTGTCGCGAAGGCAAATGCGAACAACAGACAGAACAATAACTGTAGTTTTAAATGGTTTTTTTGATTCATTTGTCCTTTGACAGGTAATTTGTGGCTCGATTTTAATGACGAAATTTGAACATTTACGCCAGATATCGGTAAAAGCAAAGAAAGCGAATAGATATGTTAGACCTCACACCCAGTGGAAATACGGAAGTCGAAAAGGGGCAAGTTCTTTTGTCAGAGCCTTTTCTGAATGACCCGTACTTCAAGCGCACAGTGATCCTGCTGTGCGAACACAATCAGGAGGGATCATTCGGTTTCGTTCTCAATAATTACATTGATGTTGAGCTGAGTCAGATCATGGAAAACATGCCTGACTTTGATTGCCGTATCAGCATTGGCGGACCGGTAAAAAACAGCAATTTGTACTACCTCCATACTCTGGGAGAAGAAGTTGAAGACAGTCTTGAAGTTGTACCGGGAATATACATGGGTGGGAACTTCAACACCCTTCGTCAAATGCTGGTGGAAGGAAAAGTAAAGAAAGGACAGGTCCGTTTCTTTGTCGGATACAGCGGCTGGAGTCCTGACCAGCTCAAGGATGAGTTAAAAACCAAAAGCTGGTTCGTGACACGTATTCCCAAAGAGCTGATCATGAACACAGACAGCGATGATATCTGGAAGGATATCATGAAATCTTTTGGTGTTAAAGGTCAAATCATTGCCAATCTGCCTGAAGACCCCTCACTGAACTGATGTCAGTCCATCATAAACGGATAGCGGTAGTCTGTAGGTGGTACAAAAGTTTCTTTCACCGTTCTCGGCGAAACCCATCTCAGCAGGTTCAGATAGCTTCCAGCCTTATCATTTGTACCTGAGCCTCTCGCTCCGCCAAATGGTTGTTGTCCAACCACGGCCCCGGTAGGTTTATCGTTGATATAGAGATTACCCGCGGCATTTTCCAGAACCTTCATTGCGTGCTCTATAGCATACCGGTCGCGGGAAATAATCGCCCCGGTCAGCGCGTAATCGCTTGTTTCATCCACCAGTTTCAATACATCGTTCCAATCCTTGTCCGGATAAACATACACTGTGAGCACAGGACCAAAGATCTCTTCGCACATGGTTCTGAACTTCGGATTACGGGTCAGCACAATGGTTGGCTTGATGAAGTAACCCACAGAATCATCATATTCTCCGCCAGCAATGATCTCGGCATCTGGTTGCTGCTTGATGTAATCGATATAACCTGCAATCTTGTCAAATGCCTTTCGGTCGATGACAGCGTTGATGAAATTTCCAAAATCACCAGGTGTGCCCATGCGGAATGACTCAACGTCGCGAACCATGAGTTCTTTCACCTGCGGCCACATGCTTTCCGGAATATAAGCCCTCGAAGCTGCTGAGCACTTCTGCCCCTGGTATTCAAAGGCACCTCTTATAACGGCCACCGAAACCTCGGCTGGTGATGCACTCGAATGGGCGAGGACAAAGTCTTTACCTCCTGTTTCACCCACTATTCTGGGATATGTCCTGTACTGATGAATATTTTCACCAATGGTTTTCCACAGATGTCTGAATACCTGGGTGCTACCTGTGAAATGTAGTCCTGCGAAGTCGCGATGACTGAATACAACCTCACCTGCATCCGGTCCTTCGACGGTAACCATATTGATCACTCCGTCCGGAAGTCCGGCTGCCCTGAACAATTCCATAATCACATGTGCACTGTAAACCTGAGAATCCGCTGGTTTCCATACAACCACATTACCCATCATAGCCGCAGATGCCGGCAGATTGGCTGCAATAGCTGTAAAGTTGAACGGCGTAATGGCAAATACAAAACCTTCAAGGGGCCTGTATTCAAGACGATTCCAGATACCCGGAGCTGATCCGGGCTGATCGCGGTATATCTGCTGCATATACGCAGCATTGAATCGAAGGAAATCAATGAGTTCACAAGCACTGTCGATCTCGGCCTGAAATGCGTTTTTACTCTGTCCAAGCATGGTGGCAGCATTCATTCGCATCCTCCACGGTCCGGCAAGCAGATCTGCGGCTTTCAGAAATATGGCAGCGCGCTGTTCCCATGGCATGGCAGCCCAGCGGGAGCGGGCAGCGAGAGCAGCATCAATGGCCTGCTTTACATGCTCTTTGGTTCCGTAGTTCATGTATCCCAGCACCTTGGCATGTTCCTGAGGAGAAGTTAATTTCCTCTTGTCAGCCGTTCGCACCAACTCACCACCAATGTACATAGGTACGTCTATGGGTTCCTGATTGTACATGGCATCGTATGTCTCTTTCAGCCATTTACGGTCTGAAGAACCAGGTCCGTATGACCTTACGGGTTCATTGACAGGATGTGGAATGATGTAGTGTCCGTTCGACATGTGCTCAAAAATTTTCGGCAAAGATACATGGGCCGGACATGTCGGCAGGTGTCACGGGTCACGCAAGAAAATCAACAAAGCATCACTTCTTCTTCTCTGCGGCCTTGGCATCAATAATTTTCTGACGTTCTGTTGCGTCCTGAGGTCCGGAGGTATGAGTTTGAATGCCTTTCACGGATCGCTGACGGGTTGCATCAATCTCCTGAGACTTTACTCTTGATAGTGCGTTCTCAGCTAATGCAAACTCGTCCATGAAATTATGGATCTTTCCGGCAGCATCGGTGTATGAATACTGTGTGCGGATTTTACCTGAAGAAACGATGACGATCAGAGCCTGTAGTGTTCCTTTTTTTCCGTCGCCCAGTTCCTGTGAAACAGGTGAGTCGTCCTTGAAATAAACATCAGCCAGATTGAGGGCTTCCGCTCCCAAACTCTCGTTCAAAACACATCCCCTGGCATCGCATCCTGCATTAAACAACTTCGCGTACAGCGCTACCACAGCCTTTTCGTTCTCCGCAGCAGTTGAAAGGTAGTTCTTGTCGATGATCACATCTCCACCCTGAGCTTGCTGAAAAACTTTGGCAGGATACCTTTTAGCCGAAGGGGTAAGTTCGAAAACCCGAAATGCTTCCCGTGTAGAGGACAGGAAAGAAATTCTGCGCAAAGGCTCCGCGTTCTGAATGCGGGCATTGCCTTCTTTGTCCATCACATACAATGAAGTCATATCATCCGATTCGAACCACCGGTATTCTCTGTCGCTGACATCTTTGAGCAACAACTTCTTTCCATTGTCCGACAGTACAAATGTTCCTTTGAAGGATCCGAGATCCGTTCCGCCTGTATCCGTGATTGCCAATTCTCTGATGATGTATGTGCTGTCGGCCTTCAGCTCCAATGTTGTGCGAATTCCTTTGCATCCTTCGCAGGGCAGAACACCTTCGTAATTGCCATATACATCAGTCGGTTTTCCCGGTTCTGCTGTAGTTGCTGATATCTCACCAGGAGTGGATGCGTTGTTTCCACATGCCATAACGAGTGTAACCGATACCGCCAGGATGAAAAATTGAATTCGTCTCATAATGTTGTAAGATGTGCCAAAAGTAATGCCCCCTAAGGCTCTGCTTTGCTTTCAAAAAGGTTAATTTCGCATGAGATAGCATAATTCCTATGAATACAGCAAATGACGACGGGCGTTCGGTAGCTATACTGGCTTACATGTGGATTCCAGGGTGGGTTATTGCGCTAATACTTAACGGAAAGAATCCGACACCACTGGGCTCTTTTCACATCCGGCAGGCATTGGGAATCTGGATTATTTCCCTGTTTATCCCTTTTCGCTGGACGATGTGGAGCATTGGTATCATCACTGCGATCCTATGGTTGATCGGGCTCATTTCAGCTGTGAATTCTGAAGAAAAGCCCATACCATTCATCGGACAGTATTTTCAGGATTGGTTTAAAGGTTTGTGATGTCGAATCCTAAAATACTGATGGTATGTCTGGGGAATATTTGCCGGTCACCCATGGCAGAAGGAATCTTCAGACATCATGCGGCTCAATTGGGCATCCATGTGACTATTGATTCCGCGGGCACCTCGGGTCACCACAGTGGTGAAGCTCCTGACAGAAGAGCAATCTCTTGTCTGTCTCAAAAGGGAATTGACATATCCGGTCTCAGGGCAAGAAAATTTGAACGCTCCGACATCGGGAACTTCGATATGATTCTTGTAATGGATCATTCGAATATGAGCGAGGTAACGGCCCTATGCAGAAATGAGAATGAAAAATCCAGAATTTCATACTTCCTTGATGTGCTTCCGGAAGGTTCTCCGAAACACGTACCTGACCCTTGGTATGGCGATCAGAGCGACTTCGAGTATGTATATGAACTTTTGACAAAAGCCACAATCAGTCGGCTTTCACAAATGCAAAAAGACAATGAAGCGAGGTAGGTTATTCCTGGTGCCCAATCATCTGGGCGGACCCGTGGCTGACGTACTTCCGGCAAATCTGGTTCATCGAATCCAACACATCAGGTATTTCATTGTTGAGGAGATCAGAAGTGCGCGAAGACTCCTGAAAGCCATTGGCTACGAAACTCCGTTTGAAGAGGTGGTTTTCGAATTGCTCAATGAGCACACGTCTGCAGAAAGTCTCGACAAACTTATAGCCCCTATCGCAAAAGGTTCCGACGCTGCATTGATTTCTGAGGCAGGTCTGCCGGCTGTTGCGGACCCCGGGAGCGATCTCGTCAGAAAAGCTCATGCACTAGGTGTTCAGGTGATCCCTGTTTCGGGTCCCTCATCTATTCTCATGGCCCTGATGTCGAGCGGCCTGAATGGACAAAATTTTGCATTTACCGGATACCTGCCGCGCGAAAACGCCGACAGGCAGAAGCGACTTCGCGAGTTGGAACAGTTGAATATCCGGACAGGACAGACACAGCTATTCATGGATGCTCCATACAGGAATGATCAGGTTTGGCAATCGGCTATGGAATGCCTGAAGAACGATACCTTGATCACCATAGCTGCAGATATTTCCACAGACCGGGAGTTTATCATGACCAAAACTGTTGGTCAATGGAAAGATCAACGTCCACCCTCTTTGAATAAGCGTCCGGTGATGTTTGCTTTAGGCAGATAACTACCAGTTCACCGTTGTTTCGCCATGGCTTTTCAGGTAGGCATTGGCGCGCGAAAAATGGTGATTACCGAAGAAACCGTTGTATGCACTTAACGGACTTGGGTGAACACTTTTGAGAACGAGATGCCGGTTCTGATCTATGTGCGCTCCTTTCTTGTGAGCATAGCTGCCCCACAACATAAACACCAGATTATTTCTCTCTGTATTCAGCGCAGAAATCACCGCATCTGTGAAGGACTCCCAACCCTTATTCTGGTGCGAACCGGCCTGGCCAGCGCGCACAGTTAACGTTGCATTGAGCAATAATACACCCTGATCTGCCCAGCTGCTGAGATCGCCGGAAGCTGGTCCGGAACTGCCTGTGTCTTCCTTTATTTCCTTAAAAATATTCTTTAGTGAAGGAGGAAGTGCGACACCCGGCGAAACAGAAAAACACAAGCCATTAGCCTGACCCGGACCATGATATGGATCCTGACCCAGAATGACCACCTTCACCTTATGAAAAGGCGTATGATCAAATGCTGAAAAGATCAGCTTACCGGGAGGATAGCATGTGTGCGTTGCGTACTCATTTCTGACAAAATCAGTGAGCGCTTGGAAATAGGGCTTTTCGAATTCACCGGACAGCCTCTCTTTCCATGAAGGCTCAAGCTTGATGTCCATGAGTGAACAGCTGATGCAGTTGGTTTCAGACCAGTTTGTATATCTTTTGAATATCCCGAAGCGTTCCTTCGAAATCAAAATTCAGGTCTTTCAGCAATCCGTTCTTTAAATCGAACACCCATCCGTGAACCTGAGGATATCCGTGTTCAGCATAATGCAGCTGAACAGCAGCTGTTTTCATCACATTCCTGCATTGCTCGATCACATTGAGTTCTATCAGGCGATTGTATTTCTCATGGGTATCTGTGATCCCATCCAGTTCCTTTTCGTGAAGCCTGTATACATCGCGGATGTTGCGAAGCCATGGATTGAGCATACCAAGATCCTGAGGGGTCATCGCTGCTTTCACCCCACCGCAGTTATAGTGTCCGCAAACAATAACATGTTTCACATGCAGATGTCTTACCGCATAGTTTATGACACTCATCACGTTGAGATCTATGCTGACTACGAGGTTGGCGATATTCCGGTGAACAAATACCTCCCCGGCATCCAGACCCATAATATCATTCGCAGGAACCCTGCTGTCGGAACAGCCGATATACAGATAACCCGGAGTTTGATCTTTTGCCAGTTTATCAAAGAAGTTCTCGTCTTGCTCCAGTTTCGATTCAACCCATTTGCGGTTGTTTTCAAAAAGTTGTTTGTATTCAGTCTGCATATTTCTTTCCTGTTTGGATTAGGGGTTTCGGGCGAAGATAGCGGAATCAGATTAACTGAGAATGCAAAGAATTGTCAAATCAATATTTACCTCCCGGCCTATATTTGAAAGCGACATTAACATATTCATGTCACTTCTTTCTTCCATAGTTCCGGACTCAGTCCGACACAGGCTTTCCATGATTCAATACCTGGGGAGCAAGTATCATTGCCCGTTCTGTCAGCGAACCAGCGGCAAGCTGAAACCATATGGATTTGATTTTCAGGTGCTGTACGACAAACATGTCGTAGGAGGCGGAAGAAGAAACAGCGGTTGTCCTCATTGCTATTCATCAGACCGCGAAAGATTGATCTATCTGTATCTGCGTCACCACACATCACTTTGGGATTCTGCTTCAGGTAAAACCCTTCTGCATGTCGCCCCTGAAAAACACTTGTCGGAAGTTCTGCTCAGATTGAAACACGTCAATTACGTCTGCGGCGACAAGCTCGAACCGGGTTATACATATCCGTCACACGTGAAGCACATGGACATTCTGGCCATCGACTATCCTGATGCATCATTCGATTTTGTGATATGCAATCATGTTCTTGAACATATCAATGATGATCACAAGGCAATGTCGGAACTGTTCCGGGTTCTGAAACCCGGCGGGCAGGCAATTCTTCAGGTTCCATTCTCTCTGGATCTCGGGCAAACCGACGAAGATTTCTCAGTTACCGATCCTAAAGCCCGCGAAATGAGATTCGGACAGTTTGATCATGTGCGCCTGTACGGTGCGGACTATATATCAAGATTGACAAATGCAGGATTCCGGGTGGAAAAAGTTGGAATTGCGCGCAATCCTGAGTACCAGAAATATGGTCTGAATCCCGATGAAGATATCTTCGTGGGCCATAAAGATTGATATATCAATAAATTTTTATAAAACTTCCTGATGGGGCACTTCCCTCACTTATTCAGCCCGATCAAGCTTGGGTCAGTTGAACTGCCTAATCGTTGCATGATGGGAAGCATGCATACAGGCCTTGAAGAAGAAAAAAACGGTTTTATCAAGCTTGCGGCATTCTACGCTGAGAGAGCGAGAGGTGGTGTCGGACTGATCGTCACCGGAGGCTTCTCTCCCAATCGCGCTGGAAGGCTCAGTCCGGGCGCTTCGATGCTGGCTCACAAATCAGAGATTGAAAAACACCGGTTGATCACAAAGGCAGTTCACGAAAATGGATCGAAGATTTGTCTGCAGATTTTGCATGCTGGCAGATATGCCTTTCATCCATTCGCTGTTGCACCTTCAAGGCTGAAAGCGCCAATATCCAGATTCACTCCATGGACATTATCAGAGAGAGGTATACGCAAGACCATCTCCTCATATGGCCGCTGTGCGAAACTGGCGATGGAAAGCGGTTATGACGGAGTAGAGATTATGGGCAGTGAGGGATATCTGATTAATCAGTTCCTCTCCCCTTCTACCAATTTGCGAACAGATCAATGGGGAGGATCATCGGAAAATCGTCAGAGGCTGGCGCAGGAAATCGTCAGGGAAGTGCGAAATGCTACTCACCCTGATTTCATCATTATATTCAGGTTAAGCATGCTTGACCTCATCAAACACGGACAATCGTGGGGCGAGATTGTTGAGCTGGCCCGAGCTCTTGAATCCAATGGTGTAAATGCGATTAACACCGGAATTGGCTGGCATGAAGCCCGGATTCCGACCATTGCCATGATGGTTCCCAGGGGCGCCTTTGCCTGGGTTACCTCCCGAATGAAAAGCGAGGTGAATATTCCTCTCATCGCCACGAATCGCATCAACGATCCGCATGTAGCTGAGGATATTCTTGCCGATGGAAAGGCCGATATGGTCTCCATGGCCCGACCTTTTCTGGCTGATCCATTCTTTATGGCCAAGGCCAAGGAAGGTCGGTCAGAGGAAATCAATACTTGTATCGCCTGCAACCAGTCTTGCCTTGATCAGATTTTCAACCGGAAAACGGCCTCATGCATGGTCAATCCGAGAGCATGCAGGGAAACTGAGATTCAGCTTCTTCCAACCCAAAACAGTCTTCACATCGGGGTTGTTGGCGCAGGTCCGGCAGGAATGTCTGCAGCGCTTACTGCAGCTCAATGTGGTCACAGGGTTACATTGTTTGAAAAGTCGGGGGAAATAGGCGGACTGTTGCGGCTAGCCTCGCGGGTACATGGAAAGGAAGAGTTTCTCGAAACCATACGTTATTTCAACGTCATGCTTGCGAAACACGGGGTAAAGATCATGACGAACACGACGATCGATCCCGCCAATGCTCACCTCTGGCATGTTGACCGATGGATTTTATCCAGTGGGGTCAAGCCAAGATTACCCGAGATCAAAGGCCTTCCCCATCCATTAGCGGTTAGCTATGAAGATGTTCTGAGCGGGCGAGTTGATCCCGGTCGGCGCATCGCTATCATCGGTTCCGGTGGCATTGCTATCGACGTGGCCCGATTTCTCATGCCGTTTGAAAGGTCGTTTGATGAGACGTGGGGTATAGACAGGAGTCTTGAGCAACCGGGAGGATTGAAAACAACTTCCGTAGATACCTATCCGGGCCGTCACATCTATATGCTCGCCAGATCAGAAGGCAAACCCGGAGCCAGGCTGGGAAAAACAACAGCCTGGATACACCGCCTTGAGTTGCGCAAATCAAGAGTTCAGTACTTTGATGGATGTGATTTTCTGGAAATAGGTGATGGAGGGATTCTTTTCCGCAAAGGCGGAGAAATCGTTCAGTTACCTGTCGATCAGGTGATACTATGCACTGGCCAACAGTCTGTGAACCCATGGGCATCATCTCCCCTTCCAGAGGGAACAATGGTCATCGGGGGTGCACATAAGGCCGGTGAATTGGACGCGGCCAGAGCTATCCGGGAGGGTATGCTGGCTGGTTCTTCGATTTAATACCCTGTAACTCACTGATAATCAGAGCTGCATTAAATTTTCAATAAGTACTGATAAATGTCAAATAATGTTAATGAGTTCAATCCTACATTAGCCATCGTTATTCCAACTCTTAACCAAAACAAATTCCAATGAAAAACCGTCTCAAGGCGGTCGGGGAATTTTTCCTGACTTTGCCAACGCAGGTTCTGAAAGGACTTGCATTAATCCTGTTCCTTTTTGCTGCGTGCTCTGTGGATGCACAAACACAGCAACCATCACCATCAGGAGCCAAACCAGCACCGGCTGTAACCCAATCTCAGGGATTTCAGGTGGTATCTTGTTCTCTTCCTGAATCGACATGGGGTTACCTCATTCGTACCGGTGAAAAGGTGGTATTCATGAGCCATGACCGCTCAAAAGCGGGATGGCAGGATGTACCTACCTATGCAACAGAAGCCGAGGCCATTGCTGCAGGTAATGCCAAAGCAGAGGAACTCTCTTCCGGCAAACCGAAATCAAATCCTCAACCTATACCAACCAAAAAGTAACCTGACATGAATTATTTGTACAAACTGCCAAAAAGGCTTCGCAACTCGATGGCATCGTGTTGTCTTGCCGCTTTGCTTCTCTTGCCTCTGGTATCAGAAGCTCAACTTTATCTCTACGATTTTGAATCCGGCACACAAGGCTGGACATCAGGAAATGTGGGAACAACTTGCTCAGGAAATCCAGCCTCACCCAGTACCTGGGCCCTTCAGTCATTCGGAAATCCCGGGAATAGTTTCGGGACAACCAACAATGGCTCTCAAGGGGCGGAGCACAGTTACATTGTTTCTCCAACCTTGAACTTACCAGCGGCTTTCACGATTTCTGTGAATTCATATTCGAATAATGAATCGGGTTATCCCTGTTCTTATGACGTCGAATTCATCGAGTATTCAACCGATGGAGGAGCCACATGGACAGAATTTTCTGCCGTTTTTCAGCCCGCATTGCATAATTACGGTCTTGCCACATGGACCAACCTGGTTTATAATGCGTCTGGTGCAGCCACTGCGAATGGCCTCATTCGTTTTCGCTATGACACTGGCGACGGTTGCTGCGGACCATCTGGCCAGACTGGATGGTTTCTCGATAACGTCACAATAGTTGATGGTATTGTAATATATGGGTGCACAGACCCTGTTGCCTGCAATTACAATCCTTCTGCTACTATGGATGACGGATCTTGTGGTTATATCTCCGGTTGCACTGACTGGTCGGCATGTAACTACAACTCTTCCGCCACATGCAATGACGGTTCATGTCTGTATAACTACGGATGTACGGACCCCGCCGCATGCAACTATGCATATTGGGCACAATGTGATGACGGAAGTTGTGGGTATGTATCCGGTTGCACTGATTGGTATGCCTGTAACTATAATTCTGCAGCAACATGTTGGGATGGTACATGTATCTATCCCGGTTGCACAGACCCATCTGCATGTAACTATAGCCCTTGGGCCGGATGTGATGATGGAACTTGTGGCTATACATCTGGATGCACCGATTGGTGGGCTTGTAACTATAATCCCGCAGCAACATGTTGGGATGGTTCATGCACCTACCCAGGTTGTACCGACCCAAGCGCATGTAACTACTATCCATGGGCTGGTTGCGATGACGGATCTTGCTATTACGGTGTTCCAGGTTGTACAGACTGGTACGCGTGCAACTACGATCCATCAGCCACATGCTCTGACGGCTCATGCCTTTATAACTACGGATGTACGGACCCAGCCGCATGCAACTATGCATATTGGGCACAATGTGATGACGGAAGCTGTGGCTATACATATGGTTGCACTGATTGGTGGGCTTGTAACTATAATCCCGCAGCAACATGCTGGGATGGTTCATGTACCTACGCAGGCTGCACGGACCCAAGCGCATGTAACTACTATCCATGGGCTGGCTGCGATGACGGATCTTGCTACTACGGCGTTCCTGGTTGCACCGATTCATATGCATGTAACTATGATCCGACAGCTTCTTGCAATAATGGATCATGCATTTATGGAATTCAGGGATGTTCAGACCCCTCAGCTTGTAACTACGATCCTGCCGTCACATGCGATAATGGAACCTGCTATTATGGAATAGTTGGTTGTACGAATCCGCAAGCTTGCAATTATGATCCAGCCGCTGACTGCGATGGTTACTCATCAACTTGTATTTTCCCGTTGGGTTCAACATCCAACACATACTGTGTTTTCGCCGGACCAAACACCGGATCGTGTTCTTTTAGTGGTGACCTTTGCTCTGATGGTTACACCTATGGATCCGCAACTTTCAGCGTAAGCATTCCTGATACTGATGTTTCTGAAATTATCCTTCAGGGTGGTTTCACTGATTGTGGCGAAGCTGGAGGTTTGGATATCTCAATTAATGGTGTTGTGGTGTATACCGTTCCTCACAACGGTTTGTGCACCTGCAGTCCAGCCATGACTACAGTTTCACTTACAGGATCTATGCTCTCTGGCCTTGTTGGAGACGGATCAGACTACCTTTCTATTTCGCATCCTTATGGGGGCTATACCAGTTCAACGTCTATTACTGTAATCAGCCTGAATGACGTAGTATACGGTTGCACAAATCCTGGCGCAACCAACTACAACGCGGCTGCAACCTGTGATGATGGTTCTTGTGTATACGATGATTACGGTTGCACTGATTGGTGGGCATGTAACTATGACCCAGCAGCTATATACAACGATGGCACATGTACATATCCCGGCTGCACTGACCCCGCCGCATGTAACTACTATTCGTGGGCAGGTTGTGATGACGGTTCCTGCTATTACGGTACTCCCGGATGCACATACTCGTGGGCATGCAACTATGATCCCGCCGCAACTTGCGAAAATGGCACTTGCCTCTTCCCTGGCTGCACCGATCCGGCTGCCTGTAACTATGAGCCATGGGCTGGTTGTGATAATGGTGCCTGCTACTACGGAGTTAATGGTTGTACAGACTGGTGGGCATGTAACTATGATCCGGCTGCAACATGCTGGGATGGATCATGCACATATCCTGGCTGCACTGACCCTG
>JBEAZL010000084.1:0-3742 GCA_041170085.1 Bacteroidota bacterium | reverse complement strand
GTCATCGACTCTGTCGGTCAGCATGTATGAACCGGTGTACAACAGCTCTTGATTTATACCTGAATCAAAACTCTCAGGATATTTTTTACCCAGTTCTTTATAGAAAACATCGTGTCGTGCGCTGGTCAGTCCGTTGCTTCCCATCCCGCCATTGTATTCCTCTTCGTATGTCGCCTGTCCGTCGGAGGCGATACCGACAATGACCTGTCCGGGGGCGATGTTGGCGTTGTCAATGACCTCATCGCGTCTCATGCGGCATACCACAGTGCTGTCGACAATGATGGTCTTCACGAGGTCGCCTACATCTGCTGTCTCACCGCCGGTGGAGATGATATTGACGCCAAGCTTTCTCATGGTATCCAGAAACTCCTCGGTACCGGAGATAACAGCTGCGATCACTTCACCCGGAATAAGCCGTTTATTGCGACCTATGGTCGAGCTGAGCATGATATTGTCTGTTGCTCCGACACATAGCAGATCGTCAATATTCATCACGATGGCATCCTGTGCTATCCCCTTCCACACTGAGATATCACCGGTTTCCTTCCAGTACATGTAGGCCAGAGAAGATTTGGTTCCCGCTCCGTCTGCGTGCATAACGATACAGTGTTCTTCACTGCCTGTCAGATAGTCCGGAACGATCTTGCAAAAAGCCTTCGGAAAAAGACCTTTATCGAGGTTTTTGATGGCAGCATGTACATCTTCTTTTTGGGAAGAGACACCACGCTGACTGTATCTGGATGAGTCGGTCATGTTGAAAATTGAGGGTGCAACTGACGGCAAAAAAAAGAGGCCGCCTGTTTAAGCGGCCTCAAAAGTATCAATGGATTTCCATTATTGTTTTGGAACGTAGTCAGTTCTCAAAATCCTGAACACCGTTCTTCGGTTGAGCTGGTGAGCAATTTCCTGTTGATCCGGTGTAAGCTTCGTAATGAACGCCTCTGTCAGTTTAGTACCTACAGGGAATCCGCCAGCGGTTTCCTTCAGTTCGCGGGGAACATTTTCACCCTGTCCGGCTGCCTTCAGGCGATCCTGTGGAATTCCTTTTGAAATCAGGTAGTTCACACAAGTCTCAGCACGACGCTGTGAAAGCTTCTGGTTATAGTCAGCGCTACCACGGAAGTCGGTGTGTGACTCGAGCTGGATTACAAACTTTGGATTCTGAACCATCAGGTTATACAGGTAGTTCAGAGAGTCAGCTGAGTTTACAGTATCGTTAACCAGCAGTTCTGCCTTATCATATGGGTAAAGAACCAGAGGAAGCTTGTATTCTACGTTGATGATAACAGGCTTCAGGAAGTACTCGCGATAGAACTTGGTAGACTCTTTCAGACCGATGGTAGAGAAAGCATCACCAGTTCCAATGTAGTTGTCCTTAGACACATCTACTTTGTATGAACGGTTGGCAAGAACCTGATCTTTGTTCAGGCTGAAACCACCGTTGCCATCAGTTGTCAGAGGGAATTGCTTGCCTTCGTTGTCAACAACCACAACAGTGGCGTTGGCGATTGGTGTACCTGTAGATTCATCGTACACAGTACCGATCAGTTCAAACTCCAGAGGTGGTTCAGAGAAGTAGTAGATATCGTCCTTACCCTTACCGCCCGGGCGGTTAGAGGTGAAGAAACCAGAGTTCTTGCTGTCGCGGTCGAGAACGAGACCGAAATCGTCAGAGGAAGAGTTAACAGGGTATTCCATGGCAGCTGGAGCGCCGTAGGTCAGATCACCTGTCTTTTCAGCCCTGAAGATATCCATTCCACCCATTCCTGAGTGACCGTTTGAAGAGAAATAGAGTGTTCCATCAGAAGAAATCCATGGGAACATCTCGTCACCAGAGGTGTTGATGGCTCCGAGGTTCTTTGGGGCAGACCATGAGTCGGTCTTCTTGTCCCATGAAATATACCACAGGTCCTTACCACCTTTTCCGCCTGGCATATCTGAAGAGAACACCAGGAACTTGTCATCAGGAGAGAGGGCAGGGTGTCCGACCATTGAGCTATCGTCGCTGGTGCGGTCAATTACATTCAGTGCTACAGGAGCCTGATAGGTCTGACCCTGCTTCTTTGCGTAGTAAATATCGCAGGCAAAGCGGTTCTTGTTGTCGTATTCGCAACGGGTAAAGTACATGGTCTTGTAGTCGTTGTCAAATGCAGCAACACCTTCGTGGCTTGTAGTATTAACGGTTGGAGCCAGTGGAACAGGTGCACCCCATTTGCCCTTCTTGTCGCGCTCGGCGATGAAGAGGTCCATGAAGCTTTCACCTGTCTTCGGGTCGGTATCAGAACCGGTAGAGGCCTGACGAGATGAGCTGAAGATTATCTCCTTGTCAGTCTTGGTAGACCAATTCAGGGTATAATCAAAGAATGGGGTATTGAGGTCAGCAACGTTGTCGACCTTGTACTTCATTCTGGTCTGAGCTTTAGCTGCTGCAGCTGATTCGCAGGCCTTGATGCGTGCGTCAGCAATGGCACCTTTACCACCATTTTCCTTGTATTTGCGGAACTGGGTAGAGGCATCATCCCATTTTTCCAACTCCTGAAGAGCCAGACCGTAGTTCAGATAGGCATCAGGGTTAATTTTATAGTACTGGGCAGTGATAGCCTTGTTGTACCACTCGAGCGACTTCTGGTATTCAGTCGAAAGGCGGTAACACTCTGCAATCTGGAAAAGGACGCGTCCTTTTTCCTCAATGCCTTTAACATTCACCTCAGCTGTCTGGTAGAGCTGGGCAGCAGTAATGTAGCCGCCACTTTCAAATTCTGCATCAGCCTTTTTGGTGTACTTGCTCTGGGCGCTCACACTGACAGAGAGAAAGAGTGCGATCACCGAGAAAACAATCGGTCTCAAGATCTTCATAAGGTTGGTTTTTGGATTCCTGATTTTTAACAGGTGACGAAAATAGCCAATTCCGTCATTTTGACAATCTTTCGGGCACTTATTATTCATACGAGTGGCATTTTATGGTTTCAGGGGTAATGATGCCCGAGGCCGACTTTTTCCATAAAACGGGTGCTTTTTGTCTGTTTTTCAGTGCAAAAGCAATTTTATTGGCCGAGTAAGAGCCTTGTTTTGGGGTCTTCATCATCCGAAACCGGCTTTTTTCAACAGGGCATATTGAAGAATATGTCTCCAGTGGATTGAGATATCCCAGCCGAACAACCATGAGATTCGTTTGATCACATCATGGGTATCTAAAAAAAAGCCCCGGACATGCCGGGGCTGATCAAAGCGTTTCGAAGAGCGATGTTTATCTCGTCCAGAGGATTTCACGCATCTTCGGCAGCGGCCACATCTCGTCGTCGACCATCAGTTCAAGTGCATCGGCGTGATCGCGGATGGCATCCATCAATGGCTTGATTTTATGGCAATATGCTTCGGCATGTTTCTCACCCTCGAGTTTGTGGGCCTTGTCCAATTCTTTTCTCAGAGAATCGAGATTGTCCTTGAGACCGTTCAGATGGGTTGAGATATCGCGGATCAGTGCCAGCTGAGTTCTTCCGGCCTCTTTTGCTTCAGCGGCCGACAGAATTTCTTTCAGACCCAGCAGGTTTTCAATGATACGCGACTGATAAGAGATAACAGTCGGAATGATGTGATTTTGTGCGAGGTCGGCACAAATGCGTGCTTCAATGTCGCGACGACGGGCGTAGTTCTCCAGCTCGATATCGTATCGGGCATTTACCTCCTCGCGGGTCAGAACATTCATCTTTTCAAAGAGGTCCTGAACTTCTTTGCGCTTCCA
>JBEAZL010000083.1:0-8814 GCA_041170085.1 Bacteroidota bacterium | reverse complement strand
TATTCAGGAATGATGATATCCGGACGATTGCTGTTGTATGGCTGAAAATTGAGTTTATCGCTGATGGTAGTTTCAGCTCTTGGGAAATTCATGGATAGCGGTGAGATTGGAATTCAGACGGAACTATTGTGCGAAGATAACAGATAACGGGTAAAAATGAAGTAGTTCGCTGATCAGGCCAGTTTTAATTTGGCGAATCTCAGCAGCAATTGCTTCTGTCCGGCCGAAGGGAAGAAAATGGTCGCTTTCAGGTCAGGGGCATTACCCTCTACCTTGAGCACCTTGCCCTTCCCGAATTTATCGTGAATGACTTCCACTCCTTCTGAGATCTGATCAGGAGTAGCAAAATCACCACCCTGCGATGGAGTCTGCACAGCTCCGGGTTTAACCTTTTTAAAATTGGGTGGTGGGGCGGAAACCGGTGTCTGTGGTGGTTGCTGACGCGCACTCCCAGCGCCGGATTCAGGCTTTGGGCTGAAACTCTGTGGCTTTTTGAAGAATGATGAGCGCTCCGAGCTGAAATCAATGATTCCTGATCTCTGGGGTTTCTGGGGCGGGGGGATTTCAAGGAATCTCTGATCAATTTCCTCAATGAACCGGGAGGGCTCACCATAGACCATTTGTCCCCAGCGGTATCGCATGGTTGCGTAGCTGAGTGTGACTTTCTTCTCCGCCCTGGTCAGTGCAACGTAGAAAAGTCTCCTTTCCTCTTCCAGCTCTTCGCGGGTGTTGATGGCCAGTTGCGAAGGAAAAAGGTTTTCCTCGAGGCCAACAATGTTGACGTACGGAAATTCCAGTCCCTTGGCAGCGTGTATGGTCATGAGGCTCACCTTGCCCTCATCATTTTCATCCTTATTGTCGGCATCGGTGAGCAGGGCAACATCAATCAGGAACTCGCTGAGTGTGGCGATTTGTCCAGGATTTGTCTGGTTGAAGTCGTCGGTAAACTCACGCATACCGTTGAGCAATTCCTGGATGTTTTCATATCTCGCCACACCCTCTGGTGTGCGATCGGCATAGAGATCACGGAGCAAACCACTTTCGGTTGCAATCTGGTGACCAAGTTCGTATGCTGTTTTCGTTTCCAGCCCGAGCTGAAAGCTCTTGATCAGCGTGACAAATTCCTGCAGCTTACCGTAGGTACCTCCCGTAATTCCAATTTCATGCGCCCGCGGAATCATGTCCCAAATGCTTAACTCGCGCTCCGAAGCACCAACGACCAGCTTCTGCACAGTCGTTTCACCAATTCCGCGTTTCGGGTAATTGATGATACGTTTGAATGATTCTTCATCTGCGGGATTGCAGGCCAGTCTGAAGTATGCGATGAGATCCTTAATCTCTTTCCTTTGGTAGAAACTCAGTCCGCCGTAAATACGGTAAGGGATATTGATTTTGCGAAGTGCTTCCTCGAACGCACGGCTTTGTGCGTTTGTCCTGTATAGAATAGCGAAGTCTGCGGGGTTGGCACCTGTTTCCTGTTTGATTGAGAATATCTGGTTTGCCACAAACATTCCTTCATCATTGTCGCTAACGGCACAATGCACGCGAATGAGATCACCCTGAGGGTTTTCTGTCCAGACTTCCTTCTGAATCTGTTCTTTGTTCTTGGCGATCACAGCATTGGCAGCTTCAACAATCGTTTTCGTGCTGCGATAATTCTGCTCCAGCTTATACAGCGAGTATTCAGGATAGTCTCGCCTGAAGTTCAGGATGTTCTGAATATTAGCGCCTCTGAAGGCATAGATACTCTGGGCATCGTCTCCGACAACGCAGATGTTCTCATGTCGGGCAGCCAGTTGTTTAACGATCACATACTGCGAGAAATTCGTGTCCTGATACTCATCTACGAGTACATACTGAAATTTATTCTGGTACTTGTAAAGAACTTCCGGAAAATCGCGAAGGAGGACGTTTGTCTTGAAGAGCAGATCATCAAAATCCATGGCTCCGGCTTTGAACATGCGGAGGTCGTATGCTGAAAATATTTCAGCCATTCTGGGCTTTCCGGTCTGGCTGTCTTCAGAAATGAGGTCAATACTCTTCTGATAATCCTGCGATGAAATCAGGTTGTTCTTGCATGAAGATATGCGGTTGTATACAACGCCAGGCTTGTAAATCTTGTCGTCCAGTCCCAGTTCCTTGATGATATCCTTGAGAAGGTTCTTGCTATCCTGGGTGTCGTAAATCGTAAAGTTTCTCGGATAATTGATCTTTTCACATTCGATACGAAGCAGTTTGGCAAATACCGAGTGAAATGTCCCCATCCAGAGGTTGCGGGCATGTTCTTCGCCAATCAGTTTGGCGATACGTTCCTTCATCTCGCGTGCAGCCTTATTGGTAAAGGTCAGCGCAAGAATGTGAAATGGATCGACACCGCTTCTGATCAGGTGAGCAATTCGATAGGTAAGCACTCTCGTTTTTCCGGATCCCGCTCCGGCGATAACCATCAGCGGGCCATTGATATGCTGTGCCGCAAGTCTTTGGGACTCGTTCAGTTCAAGTAAAAAGTCACGATCTTCTCTCACATGGCAAATGTAGGTCTGACGGATAGTGAAATATGCCGGTGTGGAAAAAACGCATTCGCCCCGCGGAGTGCGGGGCGAAGCATTTTTTGAGGTTGATAAATCCAATAAAGAATCTGTCAGAACTCCAGCCGGTAGCTCAAAACAGGAATCAGAGGAACATTGGTGTACTCTCTCACGGTTCCGGTATTCGGATCAAAGTATGTCCCCACAATATTGCGGTGGTTGGTGGCATTCTGAAGGTCAAGAGCCCATGTACTTGTTCTGTTCGGCCTGTTTCGCTTCAGGCTGAAACGCAGGTCTGTGCGGAAATAATCAGGATTTCTCAGACCAAATGTCTGTTCAGTGATGTACACTGTTTCACCGCTGGCCACTGAGGCATCGCGATCAATGGGTGTGTATCTGAATCCACCGGTGTAAACAGTTCTGATGTTCAGACCGAAGACCTTGTGTTTGCGGGAATCACCGACGTTCCATTCCTTGCCCGCGGTGAATGTGGTGGCGTAGTTTGCATTGAATCGCGTATCCCGCCACTGTCCGTCAAGGGCTTTGTACTTCGATTCGTACAGCGATGCAGACAGCAGAAAGTACATACCCTTGTAGGTAAACTGCTCAAGCGTAAGTTCTACACCGTAGTTGCGTCCGGCTCCTTCATTGACCAGAGAATCCTTGATATATCCCATTTGATTATTCAGGCTTGAATACGGGTCGGCAGGATCCGGAGACACGGCGATATTGAACAGATCCTGATAGTACGTCTCCAGTTTCACATACATGTTTTCACTCAGGTTGCGCTGATAGCCGAGTACGATGTGATGGGCCTGATTGAAACCAAGATCTTCGTTTGGTCTTCCCGCTATACCGTTTTCATCTGTCTTTTGGACAAAATAGGTTCCGAGAGGCTGCATCTGGCTGTGCAGGCCATATCCGAGGGTAAAGAATTGCTTTTCGTTGTATTCGTATTTCAGTGCGACACGAGGCTCGACAGATGTCGTTCCGTTCATGAGCCAGTGAAAGTAGTGGACTCCTGCATTGAGCGTCCAGTCCTCATCCATCCTGTACTTCCATTGCGTGAAAGCCTGCACTGCATCGGCATGTCCCCGTTCGTTGAGCGGTGTGAGCCATTGCCCCAAATCTTCGTCGAGATACGTATGATCAAGTTCGAAGAAGAAGCGAGACAGATATATGCCCGACCTGAGGCTATGCCTTGAGTTGATCTTGTGATTCAAAATGGATGAGAGCATTGCTTTTCCATTTGAATATTCCTCTCTGTATTTCTCGATGGGAGTGTAGGAATCGTTTAGTTCGGAAGCCTTAAAGCCCTGCAGCTGCCCCGCACCGGTCAGCGTTGTCTGAAGGTAAGTATTGTCGTTCAGCTGATAGACATGCTTGATGCCCATGCTTCCGGTATGACTGTAAAAAACATCGTCGCGTGCCTCCCATGATGCCTCCCACTGAGACGAGTCTCTTTCCGCCTCAGTGCGCTGATCACTCAGTCCTGCAAATCCATAAATGGAAAATGTCCCCGCATTTTTAGTAGGCATATGGAGGTGCCATGACAGATCCTGAAAATTGGTGGTGCCGTATCCGACATTCACACCGAGGTGATTGAGAATTGACAAGGTAGAATAGCGATAATTGGCAAGATAGCTTCCACCAGAGCCTCGTGAAATAGGGCCTTCCGCGGCGATGTCGACACCGAGCAAACCCGCCTGGATGGTGTATTCTCTTTTCTCGTTGTTACCCTTTCTCAGACGGAGGTCGAAGACACCGCTCAGCGCGTTTCCATATTCAGCGGGAAAAGCTCCAGTCATAAAATCGCTGTTGTCGAGCAACTGAGCACTCAGGATGGAGATACCTCCTCCCGAACTCGCTGCATCAGCGAAGTGATTTGGATTGGGAATTTCTGTTCCCTCCATCCGCCAGAGAAGTCCCGTAGGAGAATTTCCGCGAATGGTAAGGTTGTTATTTCCATCGTCGGTACCCACCACACCAGCGAATGATGAGGCCATTCTTCCCGGATCATTTACAGCAGCGGCAAACTTCTGAGTTTCTTCAACCGAGAACGTGCGTGTAGACACCGTACTCATGCTGTTGATGGCTTCGTCTTTACTTTTTCTTGAGGTAATCTCGATTTGCTGGAGGACCGTAATGTCCTCCTCCAGGGCAACATTCAGGATCAGCTCCTTACCCGCGTTGAGCACAACACCATTGGCCACTTGTTCTTTGTAGCCTGTGTATGAAATTCTGATGGTGTATCTGCCAACCGGAACATCATCTATTCTGAAATTACCGTTTTCATCAGATGCTGCTCCGATTAAAGGATTAGCATCCAGTATCACAACAATGGCACCCTCGAGTGTTGCGCCTGATACTTTGTCTTTTATTGTTCCGCGGATGGTTTGGGTAATTTCCTGTGCTGAAGAGGTAATGGCCAGCAAGGCAAACAGGATAGTCGTACTGAATTTGGATAACATAAGATTGAGGTTGTTTTGACAGAGACAACCCCTCTTGATGGTACCCCTACGTCAGAAAATCCATTTGGCTTTTTTTTCACAAAACGGACATCAGAAGAAACGGAGTGCGACCTTCCAACCCAGCCATACCCTGCTGTCCAGACGCCCTATCTCGCCAGAGGTAATTCCAACTGGTTCATGATAAGTGAGGGACTGCGGGTAGTAAGCATTACTTTCCCTCAGACCCAGATTGAGGCTCGGTCCACCGGCTATTGCTACACCCTTTGCTATTTGCCATTCGAGCCCAAGGTCAAGGCGATTGATCAGATCCAGATGATCCATTTCGTTGCCATGGACAAGCTGACTCGTTGATACATCAATATTCAGCAATAATTTCTTGCCCAATCGTGGTGCAGTTCCTATCCCATATCCAAATGACCAACGGGTAGTATCATCAAGAGAATATGGATCGAGACCCGCTTGAAGAATGTTATAGAATTGATGCACCCCGGATCTGAGGGCTATATGAAAAGGAAATAATTCGTCTGCCGACAGTTCGAACTTATGGTATCCGTTCTGTCTGACAAACGACATGAACGCAACAGGCACGCCAGAAATAGAATCCGCGTAATTGAAGAATCCGGATATCTGGGATCCGTTGACTACACGGGCTACGTTGGCAAAGCCAGCGATCTGAATTCCGTCGACATCCGCTGGTGTAACATTTGCGAAACCAGATAACATGGCGCCATTGGTATTGCCCAGAACTGCATTTGCAAAGCCCGCAGCGAGCACTCCGTCAGCGGAACCCAGGCACACATTGGCGAAGCCGGATGCTGCGACCCCGGAGAGAGTATCCAGGTTCAGGTTTGCGAAGCCTGCAAGCTGCACGCCAGACACGTCACCCAGGCTGATATTAGAGAACCCCGCAGCCTGTACTCCATCGACACGTTTACCTGAAATATTGGCAAAGCCGCCAATCTGGGCTCCGTAGACGTTGCCAGCTGTGAGGTTTCCATATCCGCTGATCTGAAAACCGTTAACATCACCACCGACAAGGTTTGCAAATCCTGCTACCTGAACGGCTGATACATCCCCTCTGTCAATATTGGCAAAACCGCCCAGTTCAGCAACTGTTGTACCCCGTGAATATCCGGCTATCAGGTTAAAAGAATACCTGTTGATCACGTTGCCACTAAGCCTTCTGTTTGTTCCCAGGTATGGTAAAAAAGAAAACTGAAAATCGCGATAGATGGTATCATCAATATTGACAACCTGAGGATTTTCAGGTAGAATAAATCGTGTAAAAGAATACCATCCGGCCATGGCACCCTCTGATAAATCGCGCAGCGTATGTCTCAGTGTCGAATCCAGGGGATCCTGCTCAATGGTGATGTTCCGAAGTGCTGATGAGGAGTGCTCGACAGGCATGAGCGTATCTCTGAAATCCGATTTATTGACCAATAAGAGATTTGGATCAGAAGAACGGTTAATGCGCATTTCATAATAACCATAGCGGTTGGTATTGGCCGACACAAGTGAGTTCGGATCATATACCGTAGCATCGGCAATAGGCTCGCCGTCGGCATCTTCCACATAACCACTGATGATGAGTTTTCTGGGGTTATGCTTGCGTTCTGTCAGAATCAGAAATCCATTGCGCTCCCGATAATCATATTTATCAGGAAACATCATATTGAGGATTTCACGGACAGGGCGATTATCTGCATGGACAGAGACAAGCTTTTCGTCTGCGATAATGCGGGTATTGTATGAAAACCGACATGAGGCCTTCTTCTCTATATCATCAAATACACTTCTCACCCGTTCGTTGCTGGCATGAACGCTGATGCGTCGCTCAAGTGCAGGGGAATTCTGAGCCCAACCCTCATTGAGAGAAAGCAACATTAAAAATATGAGGACGGCTTTTCGGAACATCAGAACTATTATACCGGTGCTAAGGTGGTTCATCGCTTGCATAAACACAAAGAGAGTATGTATGATTTCAATCGGTCGTCATGATGAGACAACTCAATGCCCAACCTCCCCTATTTCAAACAAAAATACCCCTTCGGTCTTGCCGAAGGGGTATTGCGGAATATGCGTCAATCCTGACGTCTGCTGGTCATCTCTCCAAAAAGGGAGACATTACCGGAGCACGACAAGCTTGCTCACATAAACCTCACCGGGAGAGAGAACGCGAATCAGGTAGGTTCCATTGGCCAGCGAGTCGGGCAAGCGGTACGTAAACCAACCCTCATCCAGATATACGTTTTGTAACATGATCGCCTTTCCTTTATTGTCCAGAAGTTCCAAAGCATGTTCTCCGGCCTCCGGAACTGAAAGCCATACCAAACCGGTTGAAGGATTGGGATACAATTGAAGCTCTGACGCGGTAGCCTCATTTTTAAATCCACCTTCACCGCATACGGCATAAGAAACCTCATTGGGTCCGTAAATCCAGGCGCCGAAGTAATATTGATTCGAAACAAAACTGAGGGCATCAACAAAGGCTGTGGAGTCGACAGCATATGTTTCTGTATTCTGAATATGGTCTTCGAGATCTTCCAGCATTGATATCTCCTGTTGAACTCTGCCCAGCCAGAAATTGAGGTGCGCCTGTTCGAGAGAATCGAGCTGGCAATTATCAGTGGCCAGCAAGAGTTGCTCGCACATATCCAGGTTTCCGGTTAGTCTGAAGAATTGAGCTTTATCCATCTCAAGGTAAAACTGATCTGTGTAGGTCGAATCAGTAATCAACGTATCAGTCATTGCATTGAGAACATCGACATACAATCCTGCCGGGTAGCCGAAGGAATCAGAACTGTCTGCCACGGATAAATAACCCGACTGATATAATGATTCCAGCGCAATCTTCATGTAGCGGTGTCCCCACTTTGATTTCCACCTTACCTCCGGGTTAGAACGATCCAGAGGGTGAGTGAGTATCTGATGAAAAAGGTTCACGGCCATTTCGTCATCCCCATCTTCGTTCCATGCAGTGCAATGACTTGCTGCCAGAGATAATGCTTCACTCAGGTTCAGCCCATCGATGTCCTGAGAATAAATAATGGGTTCTCCCGGGTCTTCTTCTCCATCCCTGAACATAGAAACCTCTTTATCTGAAATCATACTTACAGGCTGTGTGCTGAGTGACTTCACCGGATGTATAACACCGGTGTCAAACTGTCCACAGGCAGATGGAGTCTGAGGACTGTTATCAGTCAATAGAATCTCGCAGCCGTTCCATGTTGAGAGGTCAATGTATGCGAGGTTGGGTGCAACCGGCGAACTTCCTGATGTCCAGGCATTGCGCGATGCATCGAGTGTTACAATGGCACCTGATCCTGACTGACAATATCTGCCGGCTAATTTGCCCTGCAGATTCATATCAGTAAAATCTGCCAGTGTATTGTAGCCCTTGGCGAGATCTATGGCTGAGGCCTCTTCCAGAAGGACGTTCACAGTATTTCCGGAGAAATGATTGTAACCGGCTGCGTGATTGGAGCTCATATTCAACCAGCAATACTGTCCGGCGATTACAGCGTACCAATCCGAATTGGAGAAAGAATTACACCTCAGATTCAATCTGCCGCCAATTTTCTGGACACCAATCTGGTTTCCGTTAAAAGTGCACATGCGAAGTGACAGGTCGACATTGCTATCATCGAAGACGGCTTCGTTCGTGTATGAGAACGTAGTCTGGTGCACGGCGGATGGCAGCGTGAGGTTATGGCCTTTGAGCGCACTTCCGGTTGATCCAGGTCCAAAGAGGGAATTTCTCACTACGAATCCGCCACCTGTTGCCACAACGCGGCTGCCATCATCGAAAGAAC
>JBEAZL010000082.1:0-6919 GCA_041170085.1 Bacteroidota bacterium | reverse complement strand
AAAACAAAAAAGGGCTCTTGAGAACCCTTTTCTGTAAACCTGCAAGGAAAATTTTGAAACCAACGCAGTCCTGGAAAAAACTGCGAAACCGTTTATAAGACGGTCAGATAAAGTTTGGTTGCCTGTAGCCAGAAACTTTTTTCTTTCACGGCGTGAACTTGTATCCTACACCTCTGACGGAGTGGAAGTACATAGGTTGCCTCGAGTTGGGTTCAAAATACTTGCGGAACAGCAGAATAAAGTTGTCAATCGTACGTGTACTGGGGAATACATCGTATCCCCATATTTTTTCGAGGATCTCTTCCCGCGACACAACTTCGCCATTTCTCTGGATTAGAAGTTTGAGGAGCATGATCTCCTTTTTCGATAACTGATGCTCCTGTCCGTCCTTGTCTGTGATGGCGTAGGTCAGAAAATTTACCTTGTTGGGACCAAAAATGTACTCATTAACCTCATCCAGCGAATTTCCACCGCCTTCCTTGCGCCGGATCAGCTTTTGAACGCGGATCAGCAGTTCCTCAAAATCGAAGGGTTTGGCGAGATAGTCATCCCCCCCGGCACGCAGCCCTTCCACCCGCTCTTTGCTACTGCCCTTGGCTGAAAGAAACAGAACCGGGGTCTTGTTGCCCTCAAGCCTGATGGTTTCGCAGACCGTCAGTCCGTCGACCTGCGGCAGCATCACATCGAGGATGCAAAGGTCGAAGGCCTGATTGCGGAACTTATCCAGTGCAACCGCACCATTAGAAGCTACAATTACCTTATAACCTTCCAATTCGAGGTTGAGTTTGATCACAGAGGACAAACTCTCCTCGTCTTCCACCAGCAAAATCCTGTATTCGTCCATGGGGCAAAAATACCTTAGCTTCTTCACAGACCATCACCTTCTCCGTTCTAGCTTCGCGGCATGAACGATAAGCTGCAGCAACTGGCCAAACTTCGCGACAATACCCTCATGGAGGCTTTGGGCATGGAATTCACTCATATCGAAAACGGACATGTTGAGGCGCGTATGCCTGTGGATCGCAGAACTCATCAGCCATACGGTGTCCTGCATGGGGGAGCAAGTGCCGCCCTCGCCGAGACCCTGGGGAGCTTCGGTTCGCATATGTTGGTGATGGAACAGGGTGGAACCGCATATGGCGTCGAACTCAACATCAATCACCTGAAGAGTGTGCGTCATGGATGGGTTACCGGTGTGGCGCGTATCCTTCAGCAGGGAAAGAGCATACATGTCTGGGATATCGATATTTTCAATGAAGCAGGCGATCGCATCGCCGTGAGCCGGCTAACGGTGGCCATTAAATCCTGAGTTAAACGGACCATGACAGATATTCCGAAACAGGGCCCTTTTTTTCTTGCCCAACTGCCTTCGACTGATGGTCAGAGACTCGTTGTTTCGGATAAGACACATCATATAACCCTGGCGCCGTTCGAAATGCATCAGACCAGGCAGCCTGCTGATATTGTGGTGTCGAAGCCGGAATATTTAAGTGGGGTTCAGCGTGTTGTTGAAGCATTGAAATCGGGTGCAGCCCGCAAGGCCGTTATCAGCAGGATTATCCATCTTGCCCGACCCGCTGCGGATGATACCTCGAAGCTGTTCAACCTTCTTGCCCAAACCTACCCCAATACCCTGACCTATTGCTTTCGCGATCAAGAGGGGCAGTTGTGGATGGGAGCAACACCCGAGATATTACTCAGGAAGCGTGGTGAAACATGGGAGACCATGTCGCTGGCAGGAACGGTGAAGGCGGGAGCGGAGGAAACTTTCGGCGAAAAAGAGAGGGAAGAGCAGGCCATGGTTACCGAACATATACTCGATGTTTTGAAGAGCAACGGCTGCTATGCATTAATTGTTGGCACACCTGAAGTGGTCAATGCCGGACCCGTTTCGCATATCCGCACGATGATACGATTCGGCAGTAGTTTATCGGGAAGCGAGATGGCCGCCAAGCTTCATCCGACGCCGGCTGTTTGCGGACTTCCAACTGCAGCAGCCAGAGAGCTGATTTCAAGAACAGAATTACACGACAGATCTTACTATACGGGTTATATCGGAATAGAACATCACAACGGAGACGAAGACTACTTTGTAAATCTTCGCTGCATGAGGATTCATGAAGATCACTACTCCCTGTACGTCGGTGGCGGAATAACTTCATCTTCCGATGCCGAGAAGGAGTGGCAGGAAACCGAAATGAAATCGGATACACTTTCCGCTATCATTAATCGTTCGCGAGATATACTCGCATAATTTCGCGGCAAGATGAAAAACCTATTGCGCAAGTCCGTTTTTGTTCTGAGCCTGGCTGTATTAACTGTCGCCGTAGTTTCCTGTGGCGAAAAAAAGACAGCAGAAGCCGATCCTGTGCGAACCACATCCCTGATGGGAAAGGATATCATCATGTACATTGAAGGTGCAGAGGAGAAGGACTATGAGGCGATTGACAGCATTATCCGTTCCATGCAATCGTTCTTCTACTCCGGAGATACAGGATCGGTTATGGCAAGATTCAATCGCTGGCCGTATTCCGACAGCCTGATGACATTCACTGATCCGGAAAACACTTTTGTACAGGTGTATGATTACCTGTTCGAATTGCACAGACAGACCAACGGTTTCTTCGATCCCACTTTCGGACCATTGGCCGCCGAGCGGGCGAAACTGCAGCCTGGCGACAGCCTTCGCGCCTCCGTTCTGGATTCGCTCATGACCTTCTGCGGACTGGACCAGTCTTTCTTTACCAAGCGCGATTACCACAATGAGGCCGGGGGCTATGAAAAGAGCTTTCTCAGCAAGAGCGACAGCAGGGCGAGAATTGACCTCGATGGCTTCGCGGGTGCCTATACGCTCGATATTATCCGTTATTACCTCATTGATAACGACATCCCATCCTTCTTCCTGAAATGGAATAATCTTGTCATCAATCAGGATGTAAATTCTACGGGTAAAGCACTCATGGAATTTCAGCTTCCCGGCGATCTGGGTAAGCAGCAATTGAAAATTGAGAACCGGATTCTGGCCACAGCCGGAGAAAACGAGGTGAAGAAAATCCTGTTGGAATCCACCGACGATCCTGTCAATAATCCCACTACCAACACTTTCGTCGTTTCGGGAAGTGCCGCGGTGGCCTGGGTTTATTGTCAGGCATTCACCCTCATGGGTCCGGTTGAAATGCAGTATTTCATGGAAGAGTCGCCCTATCGCGACATACATGTGACCATGCTTTTCCGCGATCAGGACGGCTATTATGCGGCCAGCACGCCCGAGATGGATTCGCTCTGGGTGCCGGTCAGTCATCCTGACTCCCTGAACCAACAACCCTGATTCTGGTCTGCTGATTTTTTCGCGGCACGATTTTTCCGTTTATCACATCAAGTGAAACGGCCAATGAATCCCTGCCTATTTTCGGCGCAGAATATCCTGATCAAATCATGAACAAAAAGCAATTTTGGATTTGGCTGCTTGCAGCCGTAATGGTGTTGCCACTCGGAGCACAAAAGAAACTGACCAATCAGCTCGTTTGGGCCAGCAACGAATTCGGAGCTTCATCCATTGCCGGACTCAACTCCATGAACGATGGCATTCATTACACCGCCATCGTCGATTCGGATCTTTATGGACAGCGCATTGCAAGATGCTCATACGAAACCGGAGATACAGTCGGATATATTGCCAGCTCAGCTGATATTTTCAATGACCCCAAGCGTGGGTTCGACGATTATCAGTTCAGCGACGACGAGAAATACATTCTGATCACCACAGGCACAGAGCCGGTTTACAGATACTCATTTAAAGCCCAGTTTTACGTTTATGATATAGAGGGCAAGAAGACTATTCCCGTGGCAGATGAAAGCAGGGGCAAACAAATGCTGGCCACCTTCTCACCGCAGGGAGACAAGGTTGCCTTTGTGAGAGATAACAACCTCTTTTATGTTGACCTCAAGAGCCGCAGAGAGGTTCAGGTGACCACCGACGGCGAGTGGAACAAGATTATCAATGGAGCTCCGGACTGGGTATACGAAGAAGAATTTGCTCTGGTGAGGGCTTTTGAATGGTCTCCGGCAGGAGATCGTCTGGCTTACATAAGATTTGATGAAAGCCGTGTGCGCGAGTTTTCCATGGATATGTACGGTGAGCTCTATCCAGAGCCATACACTTTTAAATACCCCAAGGCAGGAGAAGAGAACAGCAAGGTATCGGTATATGTCTACGACCTGAACAGCAAAGCGAATCTGGCAGTAGACATTGGCACAGAACAGGACCAGTACATCCCGCGCATCAAATGGAGCAACAGCAACGAGGGTTTGTGTGTGATGCGCATGAACCGCCACCAGAACAAGCTCGATTTTCTATTGACGGACCTCAGCATTCGTGATCCGTTCAAGATTCCGACAAGGACTATTTACTCCGAGACTGCAAATACATACATTGACATATCAGACAACCTGAAGTTTCTGGCCGACGGAAAAACATTTCTGTGGATCAGTGAGCGCGATAACTACAACCACATCTACGTATTTGATTTCAATGGAAAGGTGGTTCATCAGGTGACCTCGGGTAACTGGGACGTGATTGATTTCTACGGGGTAGATGCCAAGGGTATTGCATACTACAGCAGCAGCGAAGTATCAGCCATTGAAAAACACATTTATAGCATCTCGCTGACACCTTCAAAGAAGAGCACAAAGCAAAAGCTTTCATCCCGCAAAGGCACCAACGACGCCACGTTCAGCAAGACGATGCGTTATTTCATTGGCATGAACAGCCAGGCGAATACGCCTGTGTTCATCACACTGAACGACAATAAAGGAAAGCAAATCAGGATACTCGAAGACAACAAGGCACTGGTGTCGAGATTGTCTCAATACAAGCTGGCTACCAAGGAGTTCTTCACTTTTAAAAATTCAGCCGGCGTTGATCTGAATTGCTGGATGATGAAACCCGCTGATTTCAATCCGAATCAGAAATATCCTGTTCTGGTGGCCATTTATGGCGGTCCGGGCAGCAATACTGTAGGCGACAGCTGGGGAGGAAGAAACTACATGTGGTACCAGTTGCTTTGTCAGGAAGGCTATATCGTAGTTAGCTGCGACCCTCGCGGAACCATGAACCGCGGCCGTGAATTCAAGCACAGCACATACATGAATCTGGGCAAGCTGGAGACAGAAGACTTCATCGATTTCGCGAAGTATCTGGGTTCACAGACGTACATCGACAAAAACAGGATTGGCATGCAGGGCTGGAGCTATGGCGGTTATATGACTAGCTTGTGCATGACCAAAGGAGCGGATTATTATAAAGCTGGAATTGCAGTAGCCCCTGTGACCAACTGGAAATATTACGACTCCATTTATACTGAGCGCTTCCTGCGCACACCTCAGGAAAACAGCGGAGGGTACGAGAATAACTCACCCATCAATTTCGTGGACATGATGAAAGGCAAGTTCCTGCTTGTTCACGGATCTGCTGATGATAACGTTCACTACCAGAATACCATGGATATGATAACGGCTCTGGTAAAAGCGAATAAGCAGTTTGATCTGTTTATCTATCCGAACAAGAACCACGGTATATACGGAGGCAACACCCGTTTGCACCTGTTCACCATGATGACAGAGTTTCTGGAAGAGAATCTTTGATCAATGGGCGAATGTGAGAATGTGTGAATGTGAGAATGTGCGAATGGGATAATGTGCGAATGGGATAATGGAATAATGGAATCCTGTCTTATCCGCGAATTATACAATGATAGAATTATACAATTATACAATTGGTGTTCGTGGCTAGTCTGATGTCTGTTCTTCGATATAAAAATTGTTGAATACATTCGTCCATTGACCAAATTGACCCATTGATGGTCCCTGAGCTTGTCGTAGGGAACCAAGGCTGTCGGAGGGTGCGAATTTGTGAATGAATTCACCATTGTCAACTCGGGACAGGCTACTTGTCGTGGTCTTCAGACCTCGACAATTCAGAGACTAATTCATTCTTTTTCTTAGCCCGTGACTTCAGTCGCGGGTTTCGGGAAAAGAGAGCTTTCCTTCGGAAATGAAACGTTGCAGGGCCCTGAGGCTCTCGAAGGGCCGTGCCATCGGCAGACGATGATATGAAGGCCGGGTCAGGAGAAATGAACTCGTTTTCACGCTTTTTCATTCGTTGCCTGACTTCATCCGTTTACAATCGTTCGGTGTGAAACAGGCCATCCGGAATTATCTGGTGGACATCACCGTCGGGGGAGCGTCCTTACTATATTTGGCCTTTAACCTCAATCCAAAGACCAGTTACCTATGAGTGAAACTACGACCCATGGGGGTGCGCGGCATCCCAAAGGACTCTATGTGCTCTTCTTCACTGAGATGTGGGAGCGTTTCGGCTATTACCTGATGCTAGGCATTTTTTCGCTGTACATGATCGACGGCTGGGAGAATGGTGGTATGGGTTTCGATGGCCAGAAAAAATCGGACATCTATGGAACCTACATCGGACTGGTGTATCTCACCCCGTTTATCGGAGGACTTCTTGCCGACCGGGTTCTGGGTTATCGGCGGTCTATTTTTCTCGGCGGGGCGCTCATGGCTGCAGGCTACCTTGGCCTTTCGATCCACAATGAGATTGCATTCTACATCTCACTGCTCCTCATCATTCTGGGTAACGGATTCTTCAAGCCCAACATCTCGACACTGGTAGGTAACCTGTACAACGATGACCGATACAAGGCCAATAAGGACAGCGGCTACAACATCTTTTACATGGGTATCAATATCGGAGCATTCATCTGCAACTTCGTAGCGGCATATATGCGCATCAACTACGGATGGGGCTACGCGTTTGCTGCTGCAGGTGTGGGTATGATCATAGGACTGATCATCTTCGCACGCGGAACCAAACATGTGAAGGAAGCTGACGTGCTTAAGC
>JBEAZL010000081.1:0-4723 GCA_041170085.1 Bacteroidota bacterium | reverse complement strand
TCTCATGGGGATCACAAAATCGTGGCGTGAAGCAATCTCGCCAGACATCAACAAAAATCCATCAGGAAAAGTGTGCCAGACCACCTGTTTCATCCTCAAACCGAACACCTTAATGTTAATGAGCCAGGTTGGGCTTTACTTATAACTACCTTTGATTAGCTCAAAAACATCATCATGAACAAGAGGGAATTCCTGAAGAAAACAGCCATTCTATCAGCGGGCGTGGCCGTTGCACCATTATTGTCCTGCTCCAGCCCAATAGGTGCGAGCGGGTCTACGATTACCCCATCGATTGTGCCTCCCATACTATTCAATCTGAAGCCGCTGCCATATGCCTACAATGCTCTGGAGCCCGCCATTGATGCCCAGACCATGGAAATACATCACAGTAAGCACCATCAGGCCTATGTAAACAACCTGAATGCTGCCGTAGAAAAGAATCCGGATGGCGGCATAGCCGATGTCCGCAACTTCTGTCAGTTTGTGAACGAAAGCACACCTGCTCTTCGTAACCATGGCGGAGGGCACATCAACCACAGTTTATTCTGGGAAATTCTTACTCCCGGAGGTTCTGTAAAACCGGAAGGAAGGCTGTTGGAGATGATAAATTCCGCTTTCGGAACTATGGATGAATTCAACCGCCAATTCGCTGAAGCGGCCAAGACTCGTTTTGGCAGCGGGTGGGCATGGTTGTCGTTGGGAAGCGATCAGAAGCTTTTTGTCTCATCGACACCAAATCAGGACAATCCAATGATGACCCGTCTTGTAGACAAACCAGGAGAACCTATCCTTGGTATAGACGTATGGGAACATGCCTATTACCTCAAATATCAAAATCGTCGACCAGATTACATCACATCCTTCACAAATGTGATCAACTGGAACGTGGTTTCTCAAAACCTGGATCGCGCGCTGAATAAAGGCGCCTGGATGATGTCCTGATGGGAATCAGAAAAGCAGGGTGAGCTCACTTTTTCACAAACCGGTTCATCAGTAAGCGAACCAGAGAAATCGAGAATAAGCTGCCCACTGAAACAACGGTAAGGTAGATAGCTACTACTTCCCACCAGACAATATTCACGGGATAGGATTCGACCATGGCGCCATCCATGGCCACCAGTCCGTATGACTTCTGAAGCCAGCAGACCACCACACCGATCAAAGCCCCGCAGGTCGCACCGATCAGGTTGATCATTATTCCCTCGAGCATAAAAATTCTCCGTGAAAAAGAGCGGGTAGCACCCAGGCTGCGAAGGATGAAGATATCATGCTTCTTCTCAATGATAAGCATGGTGAGAGATGCGACAATATTGAAACTTGCAATAATCAGAATGAACAACAAAATGAGGAAGGTTGCCCACTTCTCGGATTGGTTTGTCTGATAGATCAATGCATTCTTATCGTATCTGGTCTTGGCCACAAGCCCTGTCGGCAAGACAGCCTGAATAGCCGACTTTGCTTCAACCACATCGATGTCATCCGCAAGATCCACCTCAAGCGAGGTTTGCAGGCTATCCAGTTCAAAAAGGGCGGCGGCGAATGAGTATGAAGTAAAAATGTACTTGACATCAAGCTCCGCATTCACGGAAAAGACACCCCTCACGTTGACCACCTCCGAGTTAAAAGCATTCTCTTTATACCGGCTCAATTTCCTGCCTCTCACCGGTGCATGGACATTCATTACCGGATATCCGCCCTTTGGAAACCTGATATCGAGATCGCTTCTGACCCCCAGACCTACCGCAGCAAAAGGCACCTGGTTTTCTTCAAGCACGAAATCTCCGTAGACCATCATGGAGTCAATTCCCGAAAAGGAACGATAAACCGGTTCAACCGCTTTCACGGTAACCACAGTATTGCGACTTTCTCCGAGATCGTTATCCGCATATGAAAGCCATGCCTCTTCCTCTATAACTCTTGAAACAGCATTAACTCCCGGAAAAGATGCCATAATCGAATCAACCCTCAGGGAATCGCTGAAGTACTTTCCCTCTTCAGGATAAATCGTAATCTCTGCATCAAAATGTGAAAACAGATCCTTTACCAGTTCTTCGATGCCGCTGAAAGCCGACATCACGGTAATCATGGCAGCGGTTACAAATGCGACAACAACCATGGAAATACCGGAAATGATATTGATGGCATTTCGGCTCTTTTTGGAAAAGATGTACCGCCGGGCTATGAAAAAAGATGTCTTCACCTGTTGCGAATATCGTCATCCGGCATGAGAACCGAATGTCTTTCTATTTCCAGGCCAGCACAATGAGCCCTGTGCCTGAGGCATGGGTTCTTGTGCTGTCGAGATAATTCAGCAAAAGCGCCAATGGCATTACCAGCAGATAATAGAAAGGAAGGACGACAAAAAAGAGCTTCGAAACATTCAGCATCAGAAGAGGGTACTTCATAGACAGGCGCCATGAAATTTGTCCGGGCTTTCCGTAGCTGTACATCACCTTGCTCTTTGAAAATCCGGCTTGCTGCAACTTTGATTTCATATCCTCTTCGCCGTACCCATCGCGAACATGCTCCTCGATGAAGGAAGATTCATCATCCTCATGAACATCGCTGCCACCCTGATCTGAAGGTGTTGAGATCATCAGCATTCCTCCCGGTTTGAGGCTTCGGCAGTAGTTTGACATCACGCGGACATCTTCCTCAATGTGTTCCATGACATCCACACACAGCACGAGATCGTACTTATTCTCATCTTTCAATTCAAGCAGGTCGCCTACACGGAACGAAACCCGGTCAGTGCCCAGTTCCCGGAAAAAGTGATTGCAGTCTGCCACCTGTTCATCCTTTACATCCAGGCCAAGGATGGTGTAACGAGCACTCATGCGGCTCATATACCAGCTATACTGACCGAAACCGGAGCCCGCATCGAGAATGTTGGCTTCTGGTGATGCTACCCGCTTCCAATTGCGCAATTCCCGGTGAATATGCCACGCCCTGAGCAGCAGAATATCGAGCAGGCGATAAAACAATTTTCTCATGAAAACCGAGCGTCCGAAGACATTGCCCAGGGTCCTTTTAATCGGGTCGTACTTCATAGTTCAAAAGGCAGATCAACCTTTCAGCAGCTTATCAATTTCGTCTGAATAATCAAGAGAGTCGTCCATAAAAAAGGTCAGCTCAGGAATCTTTCTCAATTGCTTGCCTACGCGTTCGCCGAGATACTTGCGAAGCTGACTGGTGTGATGCTGGATGCTTTCCATGGCTTCCACCCTTTTTGCGGGTGGAAATATGCTTATATAGAGCCTCGCCACGCCCAAATCGGGCGAAACGCGTGCCTGGGTCACGGTGATCAGGCTTCCCTTGAACAGATCATTTCCGTATTGCTGGAAAATCACTGCCATTTCGCGCTTGATCAGGGCTGCCACTTTATCCTGACGTACTGAAGACATGTGGCAAAAATGCGATGAAATACGGCTGAAACCATAGAAAATCGGCTTCACCGTGACGAATCAGAAGGAAATACCCTTAAGGAACGTACTCAACGGCACCATTCAGGATGTAATTCATCTGATAGATGTCGTCTGCATTTAACTTCAGTTTTCCTTTGAAGGTGAGTCGCTCGTCTGTCCTGTATTGCCTGTTCTTCCCGGCAAACTGAAGGTCAACTACCGATTCCGGACCGCCGCCGCCACAGAAAAAACAATTGGCATATGGGTATCTGGAAACTACATAAAAATTATCGTCAATATCGACAGGTATGACATACCCGGTTATATACACCTCTTTCCCTTCCATGGCCTTTACCTGGGGGCCAAATGTTGGCTTCCAGTAGTAGGCATCCAGCTCAGAGATATATACCTCCTTGAACTGTACATCGGTAAGGGCCTTCCATGTCAACTCGACAGGAGCCAGTGGTTTGGCAGCCGATAAAACCAAAGGTTCAGAGCGATAATAAGCCCCCATAGAAACGCAGGTGGCAGCGATAACAAGGAAAAGCAGCAGTTTCTTATGCATTTGAAAGCGTCTTTGAAATATCAATGCGGATTGCTTTCACCGCAGGCAATAATGAGGCCACAATACCCACTGTCAGGGTGATTCCGATCAGGATCAGCTCTCCTGCACTTAAGCCAATCGATGAAATTGAATAGTGGAAGTTCTTCTCTACAACATAGCTCAGGACCATGAGCCCGATTCTGCTCAGAATAAGTCCGACCAGAATACCGAGAAGTGTAAGTGACAAGCCCTCCAGAAGGATGAGTGAAAATAGTGTTCTCCGTGTTCCACCCATAGTCCGCATGAGAGCCAGCTCGTATTTGCGTTCCCTGAGGCTGTTATACAGTGAGATGAATACACTCAAAAACGACAGCGCCATGATCAGCACCGCTATCGCACTCATGGCGTCCATACCCACGCCAAAGCCCTGGTTGAGCCTGTTGGCCTCAGTAGCCGGATTTGCGAGTTGCATACCTGTTCCTTTTATCTTCTTGGTCAATTGTCCTGCAGCCCCTCTGTTCCGCTTTTTCAGCAAATAAGCAGTTACCTCGCGACCCGGCTCCGCTGCCAGTTCCTCATAGGATTTTTCGACAGCAGGCACCTCCGCATGATCGTGATCGTGATCATGCGCATGGTCGTGATCATGTCCGTGATCGTGATCGTGCGCATGGCCATCCTCTGCATGCGTGTGTGTGGTATCTGACTCAGCGTGCACATGAGAATCTGCTTCTTCATGATCATGCTCATGCACAAGCCATACAGACTGAACAGGTGT
>JBEAZL010000080.1:0-5544 GCA_041170085.1 Bacteroidota bacterium | reverse complement strand
GAGGGAATGTCGACTGTTCAGGCTGTTTCTGTTGGAGATGTGATCAACAAAGTCACTATCCGCTAATCAGGTTTTCTGCTCCTGTCTGCGTGCAGCAGGGAAGAGAATGTTGTTCAGGATTAATCGGTATCCGGCAGAGTTCGGATAGAGATTAAGGTCTGTTGGCGGATCACCTACCATATGTCGGTAGTCTTCAGGATCATGACCACCATAATATGTCCATTGTCCCTGTCCGAGTTCACCATGGATATATTTCGCGGCTCCGATGGATTTCGTTTCACCCATGATGGTCACATTGCTTTTGATGAAGCGATTGCGGAAAGACGTCGTCTGCCCCATAAATCCTTTGACTACCTGGGTGTGATTCTGGGTGAGGATAGTAGGAATGATATCCCACTTTGCAGAAAAATCAAACAAAGTGAAAAAGTCTTTCAGCTCACCGAGCTTGCCATGGTCATCGGTGGCATCGATCTCTGAAAACTCATAGACCATCGGGTCTTTATCGATCCGGTATTCTTTGAACGCGAAGGCGTTGTCGAAATTCAATTTCTGCTGAGCCTGCGGGTCGCTCGGATCGCCGTCAAAAACACTTTCTACAATGTCCACACCTTCAGCGGCCAGCGCAATGTCAAACGAATCTGTTCCGCTGCACATCGTGAAAAGGAAGCCTCCACCCAGCACAAAGTTTCGGATGTTCAGCGCCACTTGTTCTTTCATCTCGCTCACCTTGGTGAAACCCAGTGCAGTTGCCGTCGCTTCCTGATTGCGCACCTCTTCCTGATACCACGCCGTATTTCGGAAACTGCGGTAGAATTTACCGTATTGCCCGGTAAAGTCTTCGTGGTGCAGGTGAAGCCAGTCATATTTTGCCAGCTCTCCGTTGATCACTTCAGTGTCGTACACTTCGGTATAAGGAATCTCGGCGTAAGTGAGAACCATGGTCACTGCATCATCCCATTGTTGCTTACCAGCCGGGGTATAAACGGCAATCTTGGGCGCAACCTCAAGTTTTACCTTCTCCATATTCACTTCCGGATCTGCAATTTCATTGTAGATCTGCTGAGCCTGCACATCAGCAATAACCTCGAACTTCACTCCGCGGATGGTACACTCCTTCGTGATGTCGGTGTAATTGCCAATCATGAAACTGCCGCCCCTGTAGTTCAGCAGCCATTCAATCTCAATATTGTTTTGCAGAACCCAGAAGGCAATTCCGTATGCTTTCAGGTGATTGCTCTGGGTCTCATCCATAGGGATTAAAACCTTGCTGGCAAATCCGCTCAGCGAAAAGCTGAATGCGAGTAAAGAGAATATGAGTTTTTTCAGCATGGATTCTGGTGACGCAGATTTAACAACGCAAGTTATCAAAGATTATTCCGCAAGGGAACTTATCTCTGATTATACATGAGAAAAACTATTGTGCGTCCAGATCGCTTTACCTCTCATAAAGAAGTTCTGGAGCGACATCAGGGATAATCCGATCAGAAAGGAGCTCCATCGTCCATGGGAGCGGCGAATCCATCGTCGTCATCATTCATGGTGTTGAGCTTTGATGATACGGTGATGGTCGTCGGGCCTCCGGTGAATGAAGCATTTGGCTTTACGGCTTCACCATACTGTGGATTGTCGAAATCGAATCCTTCAAGGTTGGTGAACTTGGCGAGACGGTCGATGAACCTGAGCTTCACATCCTGTAATGCTCCGTTACGGTGCTTGGCAATGATGATCTCGGCCATGCCCTTGCTCGGCATGCCATCCCGGTCCTCTTCAATGTTGTAATACTCCGGACGATATATAAATCCAACGATGTCGGCATCCTGTTCGATCGCACCTGATTCACGAAGGTCGCTCAACAGCGGACGCTTATCGCCTCCACGGGTTTCCACCTGACGGCTCAGCTGGCTAAGGGCAATAACGGGAATATCAAGCTCTTTGGCGATTCCTTTGATGCTTCGCGAGATGGTTGAAATCTCCTGTTCGCGGTTACCGGTTTTATTGTCTCCACCAGTGGTCATCAGCTGAAGGTAGTCGATGATTACCATCTGTATACCATGCTGCGCCTTCAGTCGCCTGCACTTAGCGCGCAATTCGAAAACTGACAGTCCGGGGGTGTCGTCGATGAACAGTGGTGCATTGGACAGGCGCGAAATACGCTGATGCAACTGGTGAAATTCATGGTCCTCCAGATTGCCCTTACGCAACTTTTCAGCGGAAATTTCAGATTCACTGGCAATGAGTCGCTGCACCAGCTGGGCGCTCGACATCTCAAGGCTGAAGATGGCCACAGGCACATCGAATTCCACAGCCATATTGCGAGCCATAGAGAGTACGAATGCGGTTTTACCCATACCCGGGCGCGCTGCGATCACGATCATATCGCTTCGCTGCCAACCGCTCGTAACGCGGTCCAGATCTGTGAAACCGCTCGGCACTCCGCTGACACCTGTCGAGTTCTGTCGTGCAGACTCCACCTGGTCAAGAACTGTCTTGATCAGGACAGTCATGCTCTCGTAGTTCTTGCGAATATTTCCCTCTGCTACCTGAAAGAGATTTGATTCTGCTTTATCCAGCAAGTCGAAAACATCGGTACTCTCTTCGTATGCGTCTTTGATGACTTCATTGCTCACCCTGATCAGTTCCCGTTGAATGTACTTCTGGGCAATAATCCTGGCGTGTGTTTCTATGTTTGCTGTAGAGGCTACCCGGTTCGTGAGACGCGCCAGATAGACCTGCCCGCCTACAAGTTCAAGCGAGTTGTTTTTGCGCAGCTGTTCGGTTACAGTCAGAAGGTCAATACGTTCGCCTTTCTGAAACAATTGCACAATGGCCTCATAGATGCGCGTATGTGCATCCTTGTAAAAACTCGCAGGTTTCAGAATGTCGATTACTGCATTGATGGCATTCTGCTCAAGCATCATCGCACCGATCACTGCCTCTTCGAGATCAACGGCCTGCGGTGGCAGTTTTCCCAATTCCAGTCCGGCCATGATACCGGCACCCTCGCGAATGCCCTGCACCCTCGGTTTTCTCTTTTCTCTGTTTTCCATTTGGCTCATGTGGACCGTCAAAATTATCTGACCTTCACGCCGTGAAGGGTTTTATGGCGCAATACTTATCAGTCTGGCGATGACTTTCTATACACAGCGACTGTTCATTTATTTTCTGCGCTGATTATCAGCCATAATATACATCATTTTCGGGTAAAACGGATGGTCATCGGTAAAAGATTTCAACCTTACTTTGAGAAATGAAAAATTCGTTTTCTCCCGTCTTTCGGGCATTTCAGCTGCAGCTATGGCCATTACCGGCGATTCTGGCCCTGCTGCTATTTGCCGGAGGATGCAAAAAGGAGGATTCGGAGTACCCTGTTCTCAATGCTCAGCTCACATCGTCGTCCTCCACGTTCGATTACGAAGAATCAATCGGCTTCACCATTTCTGCCACTGACAATGAAGGTATATCTGAAGTGGGAGCGGTGGTGCTGGACGAATCTGGAAATCCTGTTTTACAGGCCGTTCAGACCAGCGCAGGCGGAAATGCCTCCTTCACCTGGAACTATGCCATCGAACACCTGAACCCTTACCTCCTGACGGGATCATATACCATCAGGTTCTTTGCCAGTGATGGCAATAACATTTCCTATTCATTCCGGACGGTAAACCTGAATACGCTGCCTCTGCAACTTGAAAAGGTCCTTCTGTTTGAGCCTCAGTCGTCAGTAACCGGAGTGTCTGCCATTACTTCATCAGGAGAGAAAAATCCCGAAACCACACTAGATATTCATCTTCGCATTGCCTCATCCGACAACCGAAATGGCCAATTGATAGCAGGTGGCGATCAATGGGAGGGCATCTTTCTCTTCGATAAGAACTCTTATGCCGTCAATCAGCAGTTGCCTACACCCTCACTGTCCAGTCCCGAGCTATTCTCCTCTGTCATTCATAGTTTTGAGAGAAACAGACACTATGTATCGTGCATTGACGGCTTGATCAGAGAAATCGGGCCTTCCTCCATAACGGGGCTCATAGATCTCGGCGGATGGATTCCCGGAAAAATGACCTTGGCAGGCAATGAGATGTTTGTTTCAATGAGCGACATCTCGGGTACCCAGCATGCCATCGGTTTTGTCAATCTGAATTCGGGACAATTGATTGAGGTATTGGAAACTGATTTTGTGGTGCAGGCATTTATCGATTCGGGTGGAGATGACCAGTGGGTACTTGGAAATGCCAATGGAGATTTTGTGGTCAGAAAACTCAATCGCAATCTTCCATCTGTATATGATCCGGATGGAATCAGCGGACCATCGGATCTGGCTGAGGTGAGAGATGCATTGATTCTTCCTTCCGGAAACTGGCTGGTGATGCAGGAATCGGGATGTTATGTATACACTCCCGGTGCCGTTGGCTCCGGAAATTACGTGTGTCCTCCTGCGGTCAGGGCTGTGTACGAGCAGACAGAGGATGTCTGCTATCTCATTCTGGCCGCAGAAATTTTGGTTTACCGAGAGAATGTGGGTTTGCTGGCCTCCATCAATCACAATGGAAATCTTCCATGGGTAGTTCCTGTTTACAACAAGTAACTCTAATCGGGAAGATCAGCCATCCAGATACCACGACCATATGTACCTGCAATCAGTTTTCGGGCGTCGTAGTTGATCGCCAGAGAACGCACGTCCACACCTGGCAAACCGGTGAGCAGCGTCCATTCTGTTTCTCCGCGTGAACGTGTAAATACGCCGTAGTCTGTTCCGATATACATGCGCTGCGAAGTGCCTCTCTGCAGAATCATGGACTCAGCCAGACAATGGCCGAGATTCCGTGTTTCGTCCACGTAGTCGCTGCCATTCCAATACCACAATTTGTTTTTAGCATCGCGGTTGCTGAAAAGGGTGTAGAATTTCTTCGGATCATTCGGGTCTGCCACCATACCGCTTACCCAGCCAAGAGAGGGCAGAGCAGGCATTTTCTCCCAGAGAATCTGCTCCGGATCCGCAACATTCACATTGAATGTTCTCCATATTTCGGGTCTTACTTCTTTGTTGCTCAGCACAGTCACATACATCACTCCCGGATGAGCATCACTGAGAAAGAAACGGTAGCAGTTGAATACGTGTTCTCCTATGTCTTTGATGTCGAGAATGGTCTCCCAGGTTTTACCCAGATCGCGGGAGCGCTGCAATTGTGAACCGCTGCAATAGATCGTGTGGTGATCCACGGGATGTATATCGATCCATGTATGCCACTCCGTTTTTGTCTTCTTACTTCCGAGAGTTTCCTCGAATGAAAAGGCATCTACACTTTTGTACAAACCACCATTTTGACTTGTCGCAAACATGATGTCTGCATTGTCGGGATGTATGATTGTGTTGAACCCATCTCCCCAGTTGGTGTGATACCACATGCCATGACGAAGCAGGTTTCCACCGGTGTCGTATGCCCCGTAGAGCACCTGTGGATCGGGAGTTTGGGCTACTGAAACTGCGAACACATTGGCAGCTCCGATTCCATTATCTGCACTTTCCCAGTTCACTCCGCCATCGAC
>JBEAZL010000079.1:0-8425 GCA_041170085.1 Bacteroidota bacterium | reverse complement strand
CTATTTCTCCATTAAGATCGAATTTGACCAATAGAACTTTGAGAATTTGGCCATTTGTGTTCTCAGTTGTGAACCCCGTCATCACAAATCCATCTTCGACATTGACTATAGCCCTTCCGGCTAGATCTTCTCCATCAATTTTAATGGTTGATGTGAACAAGGAATCTCCATTCTCATCAAACCGAACCATGGTCGCGAAATTGTCATCACTAAAGGTGGTAATGCCAGTTCCAAGTGCATAGCCATCACCAATTTTGCAAGTGCTGCCAAAATACCCAGTGAAGATGTTCAAAGTATCGAAACCAATGGACTTCTTCCAAATAGTTTCTCCGAAATAATTCAATTTGTGGATCCCCGTTTTTAGTACATTCAATGGGTATTGCCATGGAGTAAAAAAGAGATATCCACCTTCAGTTTCTTCTACCCCCCTTCCTGTCTCAATGGTGGTGGTATCCATTTGCAACCGAAGGTTAAAGGTCTGTCCCAAACCAACTTCGGGACAGACCAGCCAGATGGTTATTATACAGAATAATATCCTCATTAATGTTGGACCAATAGCGTGATTGTATCGACTATCATGTTGTCAAAGGAAAGATTTATTACGTATGACCCAGAAGAAAATTGCTTCACAGGCAATTCGTATATTCCCTTGCTCGTTGTTACATTTTCATTCAGGATTATCCTACCACTGCTGTCATATACTTCCAGCACAATCTTTTCCGCACCCTCTTCCACACGGAATGAAATGATTGTAGATTCTGCGGCTGGATTAGGGCTTAGCCTGAGAATGTGATTTTTTTTGGCTTTCGATTTCACTTCTTGACTGCGCAATCCCGGAGCATCATCCCATATGTTGATGGAAAATTCAATCCCTAATTCTTCGAACAATAAGGCCCTAGCCTGAGCACATCCTGTGTTGTCTTCGTCTGAAGCTGGAAAATCCGGTGAACCTGACCCCTCTTTTCCGGTCCAAACTGACCCCTCATTTTCAACTTTCATTTTTGGGGTAAATCCTTACTCCATGAGCGTTTGGCTAAGTTAATGAAAAAGTGTTTCCTTGTTTGCTGATGCGTTCAGGTGGGGGACAGTTCGCAACGGGAAAGTGTGGTCTCACAAGTCCGCATAGCAGGGGTTTGTTTGGCGAGATTCCCCATCCAAATCAAACAACTTAAGAGTAAGAAATAGAAAGAGAAATAGAAAGAGAAATAGAAAGAGAAATAGAGTGAGAAACAGTCTTTCGGCTGCGCTCAGGAACCGTGAGAGTGAAGAAAAAACAGAGCTGAATGTTCAATCACGCCACGTGATGCTCCCATAAACGAAAGCACTGCTAACGCTATTAAAGTTGTAAGTGTGAGAAACATAATGAGAGTGAAGAAAAAACAGAGCTGAATGTTCGCTCTCGCTCTCATTCTTGCTCTGTTTTTGTACCCGGAGTGGGAATCGAACCCACACGTCCGAAGACACACGATTTTGAGTCGTGCGCGTCTACCAGTTCCGCCATCCGGGCATATTCACAGTTCAGTGAACAAATATTCAATTTCAATCACAACATTCTCATCCGCGTATGGATGAGAGTATAAATGCGTGCCTCCCTAACGGCAGGCAAGTCCGCCATCCGGGCGGGGTCGGCAAAAGTAAGGAGAGGAAGGCAATCTGAGGATTTGAAATTGTGCGAATCGGTAAATTGGGCCTTCCGAGCTGGCGGTGCCCATGTTCTTCAAGACATAAATAGCTGAAATACAGGAGATAGGTTGGGCAGGGCTCGGGCGAATGTCCGCACCAGCATGCCCTCGCCAGAACTTGGAATAATTGTCCGTTCTTCGCACCCTATCCGCTCTTCACATGTCAGAACCTACTCCTGCCAAAGCCCGATTCACCCGCTACGAAGCATTCATCATCGCCATCAGCGCCCTGGTGCAGTTCACCATCATACTCGACTTCATGGTGCTGTCTCCGCTGGGTGCAGTCATGATGCCCGAACTGGGAATCAACCCCACTCAATTCGGACTGGTGGTGTCTGCCTACGCATTCAGCGCCGGTATTTCAGGACTTCTCGCCGCTGGATTCGCGGATAAGTTCGACCGAAAGAAACTGCTGCTCTTCTTCTACGCGGGATTTGTACTTGGCACGTTGTTCTGCGCCATGGCACCCAATTATGAAATGCTGCTGCTGGCACGCATTGTCACCGGTCTCTTCGGCGGCGTGATCGGCTCTATCGGCTTCGCCATCATTACCGACACCTTCGCCATGCATGTCCGCGGAAGGGTCATGGGATTCGTTCAGATGGCCTTCTCGGCCAGCCAGGTACTGGGTATCCCCGTCGGACTCTATCTCGCCAACCTGTGGAACTGGCATGCCCCTTTCTGGATGATCGTCGGATTTTCCATCCTCCTCGGAATCGTGATCATCGTGTACATGAAACCAGTGGACGCCCACCTGAAAATGAAATCCGACAAAAACGCCTTCCTGCACCTCTGGCACACGCTCTCTAAAAAGGACTATATCCGCGGCTTTCTGGCTACAGTCCTTCTCGCCACCGGCGGCTTTATGCTCATGCCTTTCGGCAGCGCTTTCAGCACCAACAACCTCGGAATAGCCATTGCTCTGCTCCCTACACTTTACCTGATTACCGGTATTTTCAGCATCATCACCGGCCCGTTTATCGGCAAGTACAGCGATAGTTTCGGGAAATTCAACATGTTCGCTTTCGGCACTATTATCAGCATCGTTGTGGTGGCGTTTTACACCCGACTTGGCATCACACCATTCTGGGAAGTAGTGGTCATCAACATCATCCTATTCGTAGGTATCTCGGCGAGAATTATATCCTCTTCGGCACTGATATCGGGTGTGCCTGAACCGGCAGACCGCGGTGCCTTTATGAGTATTAACTCTTCGATTCAACAATTGTCGGGTGGAGTAGCATCCATGATTGCCGGGATGATTGTCATCGAAGCACCTGACGGAAAACTATTGCGCTACACTGAACTGGGATACGTGGTCATTGGATCTATGGTGGTAGTTCTGATTATGATGTACAACCTTAACCGACACATCCGTCGCAATACACCAGCACCCGTAGCAGCAAGCCCTTCACCAGAAAAGCATTAACCCTCATTCATATCAAACATGCACGCAGGTCAGAAATTCGGGCTGAAAGAAGCCCTCTACTGGACAAGGCGGGATATTTATCTGTTCGTCGTTCTCTCGCTCATTCCGACCATCATTTATGAAAGTGTAGACTGCAAATTCATCGCCATCCCGTGGCTGCCCGTAGCGATGATTGGTACTGCCGTAGCCTTTCTCATCGGCTTTAAAAACAACGCTACCTACGACAGAATGTGGGAGGCGCGCAGAATATGGGGAGGAATCGTAAACTCTTCGCGTACCTGGGGCATTATGTCGCGCGATTTCGTGACTAACAAACACGCACAGCACCCCTTGTCGGACAGTGAGTTAAAAGCCATTCACCGCAGACTGATCATGCGACATGTGGCGTGGCTGACTACACTCCGATATCAGCTCAGACAAGAGCGTGTGTGGGAAAGCATGAGCAAGCCCAATAACCGGGAATACAAAAAGTTCTTCTCGGTAGCTGAATACACAATTCCCATTGAGGAGGAGCTGAAGAAATACCTGAGCCCGGATGAGATGGCTCATGTGCTGAAGTCAAAGAACATGGCCGCACAGGTGATCAGCCTGCAGTCTTCTGATATCCGCCAATTGCATGAACAAGGGCTGCTCGATGATTTCAGGCACGTGGAGCTTGAGGAACTACTCGCCCTGCTCTATGATCACCAGGGAGCCAGCGAGAGAATCAAAAACTTCCCCTACCCCCGACAATTCGCCACGCTGAACTTCTATTTCGTGTGGCTGTTCGTTCTGTTACTCCCCTTCGGTATGCTCAATGAATTCAGTAAACTGGGCGACGGCATGACCTGGCTCACAGTGCCTTTCAGCACCCTGGTATCCTGGGTATTCCGGACCATGGAACAAATCGGTGAAGTAACCGAAAATCCCTTCCAGGGGGGAGCCAATGACGTGCCCATAACGGCCATGTCGCGCACCATTGAAATCGACCTTCTGGAGATGCTGGGCGAAAAGGACCTGCCCGAACCACTGAAACCAGTAAACAATATCCTGATGTAAATCAATTAATTGTTACATCAGTAGTTGACATATCAAGTATATTTGCACCAAATATTCATCATGGAAAACCTCAACGACGTAGTATTTCACGTACTTGAAAAGACGATCCGCACGTATCGCCAGTTTGCACAGCAACAAATCCGCAAATCAGGACTCGAGATCACGATTGACCAGTGGTTGGTCCTGAAGAATCTTTCCGACAACCCCGGAATCAGCCAGCGTGCTCTGTCTGACGCCATTTTCAAAGACGGCGCATCTGTGACCCGTATACTTGAAAATCTTGTTACCCAGAAATACGTAGCCAGAAAGGTCATGAAAGATGACAAACGTCGCTACGAACTCGCCATTACACCAGCGGGTAAAAAGGCTATCACCTCAGTTCAGAGAATTCTGGATAAAAACAGTCAGATAGCCCTGAATACTATTGAGGCCAAGAAGCTGAAATCTGCCAAGAAAACTTTGCAGACGATTCAGGAGAACTGCGCTGCGAAGATGGGGCGGTAAGGTAATGTGCTAATGTGCCCTTCGACAGGCTCAGGGACCGCGAATGAGAGAATGTGCGGATGTGAGAATGTGAGAATTGAGAATTGACAATTCACAATTAAACAATTTACAATTCGGTATCGGTACGTGTTGAACCGCAGAATTCCAGCCGGTGGCTGAGCGGAGCCGAAGCCACAGGTCAATGGGTGAATGTGAGAATGTGCTGATGTGAGAATGCGGTGCCTGAGGCTCTCGAAGGCAGCGGTTTACGGAGAATAAAATCGTCCACTCGGGCATTTCTTAACATCTATAAGACAAAGTTCACATTGGGGAATTATTGATGATACCCTGCTGATCTTTCTTTGCGCCATCCAACGGGACGATCTCATCCAACTAAAAACGTCCACTTAACCAAACTAACTCTAAGCACTGCCCAAAAGGCGGTGCTTTTGTTTTAATAACTTTACCGCTGGAAATAACCAAAACTAATACCATGAAACATCTGCTGTCAGTTTTTGCACTCTTTCTCTTTCTCCATTCTGATGCTGCCCTGTGGCAGGTTAACAATGAGCCCGGCGCTGCGGCTGACTTCAGCAGCCTGACAGACGCCATTTCCGCAGCATCATCGGGCGATACCATCTACCTGTATCCAGGCACCAACAGCTACGGGAATATAACACTGAACAAACAACTCTTCATACTTGGAACCGGACACAAGGTGGATTATACCACCATGACTCCACTGGTGGGCGCCATCACCTTCACCAATGGGTCAACAGGTACTGTGATAAAAGGAATTCGCATGTGGTACATCACCACACCCAGCGGAATCACTTCTAATGACGTTTTGATTTCCGGCTGTGAGATAGCTGCACAAAATCCATTCTCCCTGACCGGAGACGCCATCATGAATGCCTGGATCATCGAAGGCTGTGTTGTCTGGAATCAGTCTAATGGCATGGCCTTTAACGGACCCAATGTTCAGAACTGGATACTAAGAAATAACATCATCAACCTGACGAGCGGTTCAGGAGAATTCATCAAATACGCCACGAACATGCTGGTTGAAAACAATATTCTAATCCAGACAGGCAGTTCTGCAGGAAATAGCATATTCGGGCCACAATGCACGGGGGTGACGTTCAGAGATAACATCGTTTACTACACTATCTCAATTCCTTTGGCCAATACAATGGGCTCCTGCACTTCCTGCATACTGGAAAACAACATCACATACTCACCCAACACCACTCTCGCCAATCTGCCGGGCACAAACCAGAACAATACGGATCCCGTCTTTGTGAATGTTCCCTCTTCAAATCCGGAATTTTCCTATACCAAAGACTTCCATCTCGCCGCCGGCAGTCCCGCAATTGGCTCAGGCACAGCCGGAGATGATATTGGGGTATTTGGCGGAATTCACGCTTTTCGTCCTGAAGGGTGGTCGAACACCATGCCGAGGGTTGGTAACCTCATACCGCTCAACAACAGCGCCCCTCCCGGCGGACAATTGCTCTTTAATCTGAAGGCCGGAAGCGCAGGTAACTGATCACTTCATGCAACAACACATCTGACATGAAAACGCATCAGTTATTCATTCTTCTGTTCGCATTTGTGCTTCTGAACCCCTCGCGGATATTAGGACAGGAAGTACAAACAGTCCGGGTTTACCTCGACGATAACAGTGAACCATTTTCTGTGATTAACATCCCCCCGGGGGACAACGTGAATGAGAATATCAGCATCAACCTGAGCAATATTTCCCGCGGTGTGCATCGTTTATTTCTTGAAGTAGTCGATACAGAAGGAAATGTGAGTCATAAGGTGCGTAAAAATGTTCTCATCGAAGGCGCTATCGGCATGGCTACGCTGACATCAGCGGAATACTATTTCGATGAAGATCCCGGATTCGGTAATGGATACGCCATGATCATTCCGGAAGGTGCTTCAGTGGATGAGGACATCTACCTGAGCATCCCGGCCGAACTTTCAAAGGGGGTTCATCGGTTGTTTGTGCGGGTGATGGACGGTGGCGGACAATGGAGTCATGTAGTCCGGAAAAATATCCTTGTCGAAGGTGCACTTAACATGGGTGAGCTTACCGGAATTGAATACTTCTTCGATTCCGACCCAGGTTTTGGCAACGGACTTTCTGTTATCTCGCCAGGGGGTTCGGCTATTGATGCTGACCTGATGTTTACCGTTCCCAATGACCTGAGCCTTGGCCAGCACGACATGTATGTGCGTGTACAGGATGGCGGCGGACAATGGAGCCATTATGTCTATAAGCCCGTTATCATCTGTGATATGATCGTTCCGGAAATAACTGTTGAGGGTGAACTGTGCGCACCAGCCAATGCAACCATAAGCGTACCCGCCATATATGAGAGCTACATCTGGAGCGACGGTGGCACATCGAATTTAACCATACCCAGCACAAGCGGGACATATTTTGTCACTGTTGATGATGGTGATTGTTCGGTGACTGTTTACATAGACATCGAATTCTATGAGCTTCCTGTCCCCTCCATTTCTGTTTCGGAGAACACACTCACCTGTTCAGAAGCAGGTTATGAATATGTCTGGTATCTCAATGGTGAAATCATCCCCGGGGCAAATAGTCAGACTTATGAAGCCACGGAAGATGGTCTCTATTCGGTCATGATTACACTGGAAGGATGCTATCAGTATTCTGAAGAAATCGACTTCACCTATATCGGAGTTGATGAGCTTTCATCTGAATTTATCAGGATATTTCCCAACCCATCGTCCGGATCAGTAAATATTGTACCGGCCTTTTCTGAAAAGTACAACCTGACAATGATTGATGCATCAGGCAGCACAGTTTTCATCCTGAACAATTGCACAGGACAACAGATCATTGATGTATCAAGATTTGCTTCCGGATTATACGAAGTGCAGCTCTACCATCAGGATAAAATGGAGGTAAGGCAGCTTCAGATTGTGAAATAAAAAAGAGAAAGAATGTCCGGGAGGCAGATTACTTCCCGGGCATTCCTTCTTTCTGTTCCACTATGCGACCATCCCTGAAGATGGCGCGTTGTTTCACCTTTCCGGTCTTTTCGTCGTACTGAATGTACTCCCCTTCCATCTTGCCATTCTTATATGTCGCTTCCTCAGAAACACGTCCATTGCGACCATAAGTGACGCTCTTGCCATGCATCTTTCCATTCTTGTATGCACAGGTGCGCAGGGGGGCACCGCTATCCTGATAGTACTCCCACTTTCCTTCCGGTTTAGCCAATTTGTAATTACCTCTTGATTCCAGAAAACCATTTGGAGTGTATGTTTCAGAAGGCCCGTTCATAACACCTTCGGCATTGTAGGTAACGAGCTGCTGCAATTTTCCCCGCTCATTCCAGAATTTCCAGGTAGCCGTTCTCACCTCATCGCTGGCCGCAACCGGATATGAGACTCCATCCAACGGAGTTAACTTAGCTTGCTGATCAAAGAACTTGCTCGACTTACTCAGGATGGCCCATTGGCCCTCGTAGTTCTTGACACCATTGGGATACCATCCCTCCCACTTTCCGCTCATCTTTCCACCAGAGTATGAGCCCTGATCCTTCAGCTTACCCGTTTCATACCAGCTCTGCCAAACACCCTCTTCTTCATCTTGCTTAAAAGCTCCTTCCATCAGCTTCTTTCCATTCTCGAACCAGAATGTCCAGACACCGGTTTTTTTCCCCTGGGCATAATGCCCACTCTTCCACTTCTCGCCTCCCCAATACTGATATTCCCAAAGGCCCTCCATCAGGCCATCCTTGTATTC